>JAHWJV010000088.1 GCA_019348265.1 Gemmatimonadota bacterium | reverse complement strand
GCTTTGTACCAGTTCGCCCGGCCGTGCGCCTGCTGCGCGGAACTCGTGTGCGCCGCGCAAATCGCGGCTGGCGTTGGGTCTACGGGCCTTGCCACGCTCGTGCCGGAGCCCCTTGCCTTCCTAGTGAATCTGTATACTATTCGGCGCGCTGATCTCGCGGGTGATGAATCTTCGTCCGATGTGAGGTCGCGTGGTTTCGGTCGGCGAGCGGTGTTGGAGACCCGTCGTCACCTGTGGTATCCTTCCATCCCTCGCTCAGCGCCCCGACCGGGCACAGTCGTTCTGACTCCCGGTTCCGGGTTTTTGTCGTCCGTGTCGGTCTGGTAACTCGGTTGTCCGCCGTTCGGCCGTGACCGTCTGGTCACGGGATCTTCACCCAGTCAGGAGAAAACCTCTATGAGGCGATGGGCGTTGTTTGTAGCAACGCTCACGACGGTGCTTTCGAGCACCAGTGCGTGGGCGCAGGCCACAGGCCGTATTACCGGCACGGTGACGACGGAGGGCGGCACCCCGCTCGCCGGCGCGCAGGTGGCGGTGACGGGCACGCAGCTGGGCGCCCGGACGGGCGCCAATGGTCAGTTCACCATCGACGGCGTTTCCGCGGGTAGCCGCACCGTCCGCGCGACGATGATCGGCTACACCGAGGCCTCGCAGACCGTCACGGTCGCCGCGGGCCAGGCGGTGACCGCCAACCTGCGACTCTCCTCCTCGGCCGTGCAGCTCGAGGGGATCGTTGCCGTCGGCTACGGCACGCAGCGCGCCGAGGCTCTCACCGGTGCCGTCGGCGCCGTGACGGCCGAGCAGATCGCCCAGAAGCCGGTCGCCCGCGTCACCGAGGCGCTGCAGGGCGCGACGCCCGGCCTCACCGTCATCCAGCGCAGCGCGCAGCCGGGCCGGCAGGACGTTCAGTTCAACGTCCGCGGACGCGGCAGCCTTGGGAACACCACCCCGCTCGTGCTCGTCGACGGCGTCCCGGGTGACATCAACCAGCTCAACCCGACGGACATCGAGAGCATCACCGTCCTCAAGGACGCCTCCTCGGCGGCGATCTACGGGTCCCGCGCGGCCAACGGCGTCGTGCTGGTCAACACCAAGCGCGGCCGCGGCACCGGCGGGCTGCAGCTTTCGTACGACGGGTACTACGGGATCCAGGGCATCAACAACATGCCGAAGACGGTCGGGCCGCGTGAGTACCTCAACCTGATCAACGAGGCCGCCGTCAACGCCGGCTTCACGCCGCGATACAGCGACGCCGACATCGAGGGTCACGTCAAGACGGCCAGTGGCGCGCCGGACGCGGATCCGATCCGCTACCCGTGGACGGACTGGATCGACACCCTCTTCAACCCGGCGCCCATCCAGGAGCACACGCTCGGACTCTCGGGCGGCAGCGAGCTCGCCCGGTTCAACCTCTCGTTCAACTACATGGACCACCAGGGGATGCTGCCGAACACGGCCGCCGACCGCGTCGGCGCCCGGTTGAACAGCGACTTCAACATCAACGAGCGGCTCACGGCCGGCGTGGACCTGGCGCTGCGCCGCAACACCGACGTCGAGTCGCACGAGCAGGGCCAGGTGCTCTTCCGCATGTTCCACGACACGCCCCCGACCGTGAGGGCTCAGTTCCCCGACGGCACGTACGGCTGGAGCCGCAACAACCACAACCCGCTGGCGTACGCCGAGGCCTTCGGTGACCGCAACCGCGCGCAGCTCTACGGCTCCGCGAACGCCAAGGCGGACTACCAGCTGTTCGAGGGCTTCACCATCCGCACGCAGGCGTCCGCGCAGGTGTTGAACGGCACCTTCAAGGATTTCCGCAACCAGGTCAGCTTCACCGACTTCTTCAACCCGTCGCGGATCGTGAAGTCGGTCAACACGAACCGGCTCGTAGAGACTCGTGGTGACGCGCGGGAAATTTACCTCCGCGCGCTCGGTGAGTACGAGAAGTCGTTTGGTGACCACGACATCACGGCCATGCTCGGCTACGACCAGACCGCGCGCGACTCCACGGAGCTCGGCGCGATCCGCGAGGGCGGCTTCCACACCAACGACCTTCGGGAGCTCAACGCGGGCGACGCGGCGCGTGACGACAACTTCGGAACCTCGACGGAGTGGCGGCTGCGCTCCGGCTTCAGCCGCGTGAACTACGCGTTCGCCGGCAAGTATCTCTTCGAGGCGAACGCGCGGTACGATGGATCGAGCCGCTTCGCCAAGGGGAACCGCTTCGGCTTCTTCCCGTCCGTGAGCGCCGGCTGGCGGCTCTCCGAGGAGCCGTTCTTCCAGGACAACGTCGGCTTCTTCGACGAGCTGAAGCTGCGCGCGTCGTGGGGCCGGATGGGGAACCAGGACATCGGTCTCTATCGCTACTTCCCGACTATCGCGTTCGGCCACACCTACGTCTTCGGCAACTCGCTGGTGACGGGCGCGGCGCAGACGCGGCTCGCCAACCAGGACATCTCGTGGGAGACCACCGAGATGACCAACGTCGGCCTCGATGCGTCCGTCCTCGACGGGCGGCTTTCGATGACCGCGGACGCCTACACCAAGACCACGGACGGCATTCTGCTCGAGCTGCCGATCCCGAACATCATCGGCTTCGGTGCGCCGGTTCAGAACGCGGCGGTGGTGAACAACAAGGGTTGGGAGCTGGGCCTGAACTGGCGTGACGGGTTCGGCGACGTCAACTACTCCGTCGGCCTGAACCTGTGGGACAACGTCAACAAGATCGTCAGCCTCGCCGGGACCGGCCCGTACATCGGTTTCCCGTTCATCACGCGCGAGGGCGGCTCGCTCGGAGACATGTGGGGCTACGAGTCGCTGGGTCTCTTCCGGGACGCCGCGGACGTCGCTTCGTCACCGAAGCAGGCGAGCCCGCTCACGGGCCCGGGCGACATCAAGTACAAGGACCAGAACGGCGACGGTCGGATCAACCAGGATGACCGCGTGGTGATCGGCAACGACCTGCCGCGCTACCAGCTCGGGTCGAACCTTAGCGCCGGCTGGAGGGGCCTTGACGCCAGCGTCTTCTTCCAGGGCGTGATGAAGGCGAACGTCTACCAGACGGGCGCGCTCGTCGAGGGGCCGGTGTGGGAGAACTTCACCACCGAGGTGTGGCTCGACCGCTGGACCAAGGAGAACCCAAACCCGAACGCGCGGATGCCGAAGCCGTCGCTGCAGCGGCACCACAATCACGGCGAGTGGACCGACTTCTGGGTCGGGGATGCATCCTACCTGAAGCTGAAGTCGGCGCAGATCGGCTACGAGCTTCCGTCGCGGTTCACCGATCTGCTGTCGAGCTCGAGCGTGCGCGTGTACGTGTCGGGACAGAACCTGCTCACCTTCTCGAGTGACCTGGTGCTCGATCCGGAGTTCCCGTCCGGCCGCGGTACGGTGTACCCGCAGACACGGACGATCTCCTTCGGCACCAGCATGCGGTTCTAGACGGCGATCCGGTTCCTGCGCGAGCGGGCGGAGGAGGGCAGCGGCCCTCCTCCATGCCCGCGCCCGCACCTGACTTTCGTTTACTATAGATGTGAGACATGAACCGCATACAAGGACTTTCCCTGGCCCTGGGCGTGGCCCTGCTGGCCGCGGGATGTGACGACGATTTCCTGACGACGCTCCCGCCGGACCAGGTGGCGTCCGAGCTCTTCTGGACTCAACAAAAGGACGCTGATCTCGCGGTGGTGGCCCTGTACAACCAGATCCAGGGCGACGTCATGACCTTCCGCATGGAGGGCGCTTCCGACAATGCCTGGGCCCAGAAGTCGTTCGACTCCTGGTTCACCATCGGGAACGGCTCCATGGACCCGCTCAACGGCACCGTAAACGGCGTCTGGAACACGGCGTACGTAGGGATCGCGCGGGCGAACGAGATCCTGGCGAACATCGACAGGATCCCGACGATCAGCCCGGTGGCCCTGAAGGATCGCTACAAGGGCGAGGCGGCTTTCCACCGCGCCTATCACTACATCCGGCTGGTCAACCTGTACGGTGACGTACCGCTCGTTCTCAAGCCGCTGACGATCGAAGAGGGCGAGGCGATGACGCGTTCCCCGCGCGCCCAGGTGGTGGACCAGATCTTCAAGGATCTGGATTTCGCCGCCAGCGTGCTCCCCACCACCTATTCGGCGTCGGAGCGCGGGCGAGTCACCCGTGGAGCGGCATTGGCCTACAAGGCTCGCGCCGCGCTGTACGAGGGCCGCTGGCAGGTGGCCGCCAACTCCGCGAAGGCGGTGATGGACCTGAACATGTACCGCCTGCACCCGAACTACGCGGAGCTCACGCGGTACGCAGGCGACAACAGCGCGGAGCTCATCTTCACGGATGTGCGCGAGAAGGGTGTGCGGGGTCAGGGCACGTTCGGCTCGATCGGGCAGGCGTCTCTGCTCGGCGTCAGCGACGTTACGCCGCTCCGCGAGCTGATCGACTCGTACCAGATGAAGGACGGGCTGCCCACGTCGCAGTCTACGCTGGACACGCCGGCGCAGCCGTACGCTGACCGCGACCCGCGCATGTACGCCACGCTCGTCTTCCCGGGCGCGACGTACTGCGGCGTCACCTATAACTCGCTGCCGGGCAGCAAGGCGCCGGACGAGGTTCGCAAGGACTTCAACACCACCTCGACGGGCTTCAACTTCACCAAGTATGTGGACTGCGCGGACCGGACCGACCGCGGCAACAGCGGGGTGGACTTCATCCTGATGCGCTACGCGGACGTGCTGCTCATGTTCGCGGAGGCCAAGATCGAGCTGGGTCAGATCGACCAGTCCGTGTACGACGCGCTGAACGCGGTGCGCACGCGCGCCGGAATGCCGGCGATCCCGGTTGGCAGGACGCAGCAGCAGCTCCGCGATGCGGTGCGCTACGAGCGCCGCGCCGAGCTGGTGCTCGAGGGGCAGCGACTGTTCGACATCCGCCGCTGGCGGATTGCCGAGCAGGTCATGCCGGGGCAGAAGTTCGGGATCGACTGGTCCGACCGTGGCGTGGTAAAGAAGTGGATCGCCGACAACCGCAGCTTCAACCCGGCCCGCGACTACCTGTGGCCGATCCCGCAGCGTGAGCTCGGCCTGATGCCGGGGCTGACGCAGAACCCGGGTTACTGAGGCAAACCGTTACTGCAACGCTGGTGGGGCCCCGCGCATCGCGGGGCCCCACTTTTTTTGAAACTCGCCACCCCTCCCGCCCATCTCCTGCGGCGCACTTCATGCGCTTCTACCCACGAAACCACGCCTACCAGAACCATCCAGTGCCGATGCCCGATCCGCGGCGAGCAGGCCGATGAGCGTGAGTATCCCGAAGGACGGCTCCGTTCTCGAGCCGAACGTCGATGCGACGGCGGACGCCCAGCCGGTGGAGCCCCACGCTCCGGACCCGGATCTGAGCAAGACCGCGGAGGTGGTGGAGAGCGCCCGGACGCGCTCGGTCGGGGTGACGGTGCTGACGGTGCTCGCTGTGCTCTACACGCTGTATTTCGCCCGTGAGTTCCTCCTCCCGATCGCGTTCGCCCAGCTCCTCAGCTTCCTCTTCAGCCCGGTCGTCCGCGCGCTCGCTCGCTTCAAGATCCGGCCGCCCATCGGCGCCGCTCTCGTCATCCTCAGCTTCCTGGGACTGAGCGCCCTCGCGGTGTACGAGCTCTCCGGACCCGTGCAGAGATATGCCGCCAGCGCTCCACAAACGCTGGCGATGGCGCGGGAGCGCCTCGGGGGCGTGCTGAAGCCGCTCGAGCGGGCGAGTGCTACCGCGCAGCAGGTGCAGAACGCCACCGTCGACGTAGGCGAGGAGAAGCCCGCTGAGGTGGTGATGCGCTCGCCCAGCCTGATCTCCCGCATCTTCGGCACGACTCAGCGCTTCATCACCGGTACGCTGGAGGTCCTGCTCCTCCTCTACTTCCTCCTCGCCGCCGGCGACCTCTTCCTGCAGAAGCTCATTAAGGTGCTCCCCAATCTGCGGGACAAGAAGAAGGCGGTGGAGATCGCTCGTAAGGCGGAGTCGTCGATCTCGATCTACCTGCTCACCGCCACCGCGATGAACGTCGCCGAGGGGCTGATGGTGGCCGGCGTCCTCTATCTGCTCGGCATGCCGAACCCGCTGCTCTGGGGCTCCATGGTCGTCGTTCTGGAGTTCATCCCTTACCTAGGCGCTCTCTTCATGGTAGCGATCCTCACCATCGCCGCGATCACTACCTTCGACAGCATCCCGCACGCGATGCTGGCCCCGGCGAGCTTCCTGCTCATCAACATCATCCAGGCGAACGTCGTCAGCCCCTATCTGCTCGGCCACCGCCTCGCTCTGAACCCGGTCGCGCTGCTGGTCGGGCTGACCTTCTGGTTCTGGATCTGGGGGATCCCTGGCGCGTTCATCGCCGTCCCCATGCTGGCGACCTTCAAGATCTTCTGCGACCACATCGAATCGATGGCCGCCGTCGGGGAATTCCTGGGGACGCGCGACCCGGACGAGCGCAGGGCGGCGGTGCGGTGACGCGACGCACGGTAGGGCGCCCCCGCTGCGGCCCCGGTGTGATGAGCATTCACCTGAACGACGTTGTGACTCCCTATGCGCCTGGTCCGCTACAATGTGCCAGCAAGCCTCAACGGACCTAGCTTGCAACCATCTCGACGCCCGGCCCAACCCCTTCGATGAGTATACCCATGCGACGAGTGATTCTCGCCGTTCTGACCGCCGCCGCGCCGGCGGCGGCTCAGCAGCCGCGGCAGCTTACGGAAGCAGACTACGCCCGCGCTGAACGGTTTCTTGGTGTCCATACCGCGCGGCTGGTCACCGGCGTGCCGGGTCCACCAACGTGGCTGGAGGACGGTCGCTTCTGGTACCGGACCACCACCGCGTCGGGCGTGGAGTTCATCATGGTCGATCCCGCGCGCCGTACCCGCGCCGCAGCGTTCGATCAGACGCGTCTGGCTTCCGCGCTCACCAGCGCTACCGGCAACCGGGTGGACCCCGCGCGGCTCCCCTTCCAGTCCTTCGACCTGTCGAAGGACGGGCGCAGGATGATCGTCACAGCGAACGGCCGCCGCTGGACGTGCGACGTCGCGCAGTATCGCTGCGCCCCGGAGGCGGAGTCCATGGAACGAGAACGTGCGACGTATCCAGCACCCCCGAACTCCGTGACGTCGCCCGACGGGAAGTATGCTGCTCATATCCGCGACTTCGATTTATGGGTGAGGGATCTCACCACGGGTCAGGATCGCGCCCTCACCACGGACGGCGTCGAGGACTTCGGGTATGCTACGAACAACGCGGGCTGGATCAGGAGCGACTTGCCCGTTCTCCTCTGGTCGCCGGACTCGCGCAGAATCGCCACGTTCCAGCACGACGCACGCGGGGTGGGCGAGATGTATCTCGTCTCCACCAACGTCGGCGCGCCGCGGCTGGAGGCATGGCGCTATCCGCTGCCACAGGACAGCGTCATCTTCCGTATCCACCGTGTCGTGATTGAGGTGGAGCCTGTTCCCGCCCGGGTCGTTCGGCTCGCGATGCCGCCCGATCAGCACCGCTCGACGATCAGCGACCATGTCGCCGAGGGTAGCCGCTTCCTCGACGTGCAGTGGTATCCCGACGCGTCACACGTGGCGTTCGTATCATCCTCACGCGATCACAAGTACGCCGTACTGCGGGTCGCCAATGCGTCGACGGGGGAGGTTCGGGACGTGCTGGAGGAGCGCTCGCCAACGCAATTTCAGTCTGGCTTCGCCGGAGTCGGCCTGCCGAACTGGCGAGTGCTACCCACCTCGAACGAGGTGCTGTGGTGGTCGCAGCGCGACGATTGGGGTCACCTTTACCTCTACGATCTCGGCAGCGGGACCTTGAAGCGACAGATCACGAGCGGCCCCTGGAACGTCGCGGAGCTGATGCATGTGGACGAGAAGGAGCGCGCCCTGTACTTCACCGCGGTTGGCCGTGAGACGGGTCGCGATCCGTACTTCCAACACTTCTACCGGGTCCGTATGGATGGGCGTGAGCTGACTCTGCTCACACCTGAGAATTCGAACCACAACATCAGTCTGTCACCCGATGCCGAATATTTCGTCGACACTTACTCAACGCCCACGACACCGCCGGTCCGTGTGCTGCGCCGCAGCAGCGGCCGCACCGTGCTCGCACTCGAGAAGACGGACATAAGCCGGCTGCTCGCGACCGGCTGGAAGGCGCCCATTCCCGTCGTCGTGAAAGCACGAGATGGACGCACGGACCTTTACGGCCTGATGTTCACGCCCAGCCGGATGGACTCGACGCGCAGCTACCCAATCGTGAACTACATCTATCCCGGCCCCTGGGGCGCCAGCGTTGGTACGCGCAACTTCTCGCCGAGCCGACTCGATCATCAAGCGCTCGCCGAGCTGGGGTTCGTGGTGGTAACGATCGACGGAATGGGCACCGAGTGGCGGTCGAAGTCGTTCCACGATTTCTACTACGGTAACCTGGGCGACAATACGCTCCCGGATCAGATCGCTGGCATGCGTCAGCTTGCTAGCCGCTACCCCGGGATCGACATCTCCCGCGCCGGGATCTGGGGACACTCCGGGGGCGGATTCGCCACCGCCGCGGCGATGTTCCGATACCCGGACTTCTTCAAGGTCGGAATCGCGGAGTCTGGTAATCACGACAACCGCAACTACGAGGATGATTGGGGAGAGCGGTTCCACGGACTGCTCGCGCGCAAGGAGGGAGCCGACAACTACGAGTCGCAGGCGAATCAGCTGTTGGCGCGCAACCTTCGTGGGAAGCTGTTGCTCGCCCACGGCGCCATGGACGACAACGTGCCGCCCTACAACACCTATCTGGTTGTCGATGCGCTGATCAAGGCGAACAAGGATTTCGACCTCATCGTCTTCCCGCATCAGCGCCATGGCTTCGGGACGGACACCAACTACATGATGCGGCGGCGCTGGGACTACTTCGTGCGGCACCTGATGCATGCGGAGCCCCCAACGGAGTACCAGATCGGTAGGCAGTAGGTCTGGCAACGCGGTGCTCGCCCTCGCTAGATCCTGGCGGCCGGGCGGTGGCTCGAGCGTATGGACCCGCTGGTCACCCTGAACTCTCCGTCAGGATCGGCTCATGAAGCTCAGCGTCTATCTGAACTACGCCGGGAATTGCGAGGAGGCGTTTCAGTTCTACGAACAGCGTCTCGGTGCGACCATCACCATGTTGCAGCGGCACGGGGAGCAGCCCTATCAGTCGCGTGTGCCTCCCGATTGGAAGACGGCGATCCTCCACGCGCGAATGGAGATCGGTGACACCGTCGTGATGGGTGCGGATATCCCGGGAGCCGAGCCTATGCGCAGCGCCTACCTTACCCTGTCGGTACCCGCGGCGGAGGAGGCGGAACGCATCTACGCGCTACTGTCCGAGGGAGGGCAGATCTTCATGAAGATGGAGGAAACGTTTTTCGCGAAACGGTTTGCTATGCTGCGGGACAAATTCGGCACCTCGTGGATGCTCCTCTGCGAGCCAGCGACCGCGTAGCGGCCCGGTACGCCCCTGCGCGCCTCGCCCAACACTGCTCGCAGCGGAGAAGCCTTTCAGGAATTCTTCCGGGTTCGAGTGTGCCCTCCGCCCGCCGAGGCTCTGCTTCAGGGTGGCGGTCAAAGAACGTCTTTTCCGCCAGTCTGCGCTCGAACGGAAGGGAGGGGAAAGTACGATGCAAATTGCTCGATGGTACGCCCGCGCGTGGCCTGTTTCGTTTGCCCTGGTCACCAGCGTCGTCGCGTGCGCGGGCGGGGGCCCCGTCACCACACCGGCGACGGCGCCGCCGCGGATGGGCGCCTCCTGCGCGAGCAGCGAGACGTACAGCCGAATGCCGCCGCTCGCACTGGCCTACGTGCTCGATGGCCGCCTGCTCGCCCGCGACGGCTCCCTTCTCGCCTGGCTTTACCTGGAGAACCGCGTCCCGGTGACCCTCGAGCAGGTGCCGCAGCACGTGCAGCAGGCGGTCGTCGCGATCGAGGACAGCCGGTTCTACGAGCACGAGGGCGTGGACCTCAAGGGCATGGCGCGGGCGGCGGTCGCCAACGCGCGGTCCGGCGACGTCCAGCAGGGCGCGTCGACGCTCACGCAGCAGTACGTCAAGAACGCGCTGCTCGTCGCGGCCGACACCCCGGAGGAGCGCAAGGCGGCGA
>JAHWJV010000087.1 GCA_019348265.1 Gemmatimonadota bacterium | reverse complement strand
CTCCCGGGCTGCGCCGGGACCATGCAGGCCGGCTCCGCCGCGAGATCCAGCCCGAGCGTACTGGTCGTCGGCGGGGGCGCCAGCCACGATTTCCCGCAGTGGTTCCAGCGGGCGGACTCCGCCACGCTGGCCGCCACCGGCGCGCGCGTCGGCTACACGGCCACGCCAGCCGAGATCCTCCCCCGTATGGCCGGAGTGGACGTGCTCTACCTGACAGCCAACCAGCCACTTCCCGACCCCGCGCTGCGCCAGGCGATTCTGCGCCACGCCGCCGACGGCAAGGGAGTGATCATCGGGCACGCGGGCGCATGGTACAACTGGAACGATTGGCCGGACTACAACCGCCAGCTCGTTTCCGGCGGGAGCCGCGCGCACCGCCGCTACGGCGAGTTCACCGTCAACGTCGTAGACCCCTCCCACCCGGTGATGCAGGGGGTGCCGGCCTCCTTCAGCCTGCGCGACGAGCTCTACCGATTCATTCCCGACGATGCCGGCCCGGGCATCCACGTTCTGGCGACGGCGCGCGAGGAGGAGACGGGCACCGTCTACCCGATCGTGTTCACGGTGCGGCACCCGGGCGGCGGCCGCATCCTGGTCAATACGCTGGGGCACGACGGCGAAGCTCACAATCACCCCGCGTACCAGCGTCTCCTGCAGAACAGCCTGCGCTGGGTCAGCCGGCAAACGCCGTAGGCGGCACGTCACGCAAACACCGGTCGCCGCACACGACGGGGAGCTTCGCTGCACGCCGCCGCCGAGCGACTGCCCACGCCCTGAAGCACGCATACTTCACCCCAGCGAGACGAGATCGAAGACATGCCGTTCATGAGCTATCAGGAGTCTCTCCGCAAACTCAGGGAGCAGCGCGCGGCGGGAAAGCCGATCATCGGTGCCGGGGCGGGAACCGGGATCTCTGCCAAGTTCTCCGACCGTGGCGGCGTGGACATCATCATCATCTACAACTCCGGACGGTATCGGATGGCGGGACGCGGCAGCTCCGCCGGCCTGATGCCGTACGGCGACGCGAACGCGATCGTGGTGGAGATGGCGGGCGAGGTGCTGCCGGTGGTCAGTAACGCCGCGGTGCTCGCCGGCGTCTGCGGGACCGATCCGTTCCGTACCATGAAGGTGTTCCTGAAGCAGCTCAAGGAGATGGGCTTCGACGGCGTGCAGAATTTCCCCACCGTGGGTGTCATCGACGGGAACTTCCGCCAGATCCTGGAGGAGACCGGCATGAGCTACGACCTGGAGGTGGAGATGATCCGCACGGCGCACGAGATGGAGATGCTGACCTGCCCCTACGTCTTCGACGAGGAGCAGGCCGTGAAGATGACCCGGGCGGGGGCGGACCTGATCGTCACCCATATGAACACCACGGTCGCGGGGTCCGTGGGAGTGAACGCGAGCACCGCGCCCACGCTGGAGGAGGCGGCGGTGCGAATCCAGGCGATGCACGACGCCGCCAAAGGTGTGAATCCCGACGTCATGGTGATCTGCCACGGTGGCCCGATCGCCTACCCCGAGGACGCTCAATACATCTTCGACCACACCACCGGGATCGACGGCTTCTTCGGAGCTTCCAGCATCGAGCGGCTCGCGGTGGAGCCGGCGCTGGAAAAACTCTCCCGCACCTTCAAGGATCTCAAGCCCGGCGGCAGAGTCCCGGGCAGGTGAGCGGGCGGGAGACCGCACACCTCCAAGAGTGTCGCTTCCCGAGCAGGCGCTGGCGAAGCCGCGCTTCGGTCGCGCACGAATATCTCTCGCTCTCGTTTCCTTTCGCGCTCCGCATGGAGGTTCAGCATGGCAGCTCCGGCTCTGTCGAGAACGGGTTCCTGGTCCGCACCCCTCGTGTCGCTCCTGGCGATCGCACTGGTCGGGTGCGCGCCAGCGACCCCGACGCCGCGAGCCGCTCCCACGGCCGCGGCCACAGAGGCGAAGCAGCAGCGGATCAAGGTGCTCTTCCTGGGGGACGCGGGGCACCATACGCCCGCGGAGCGCCTGCGGGACGTCGGCACGTCGATGCTCAACCGTGGAATCGAGCTGTACTACACCGAGCGTCTGGCAGACCTGAACCCCGAGAATCTGCGGGGATATGACGCCGTGCTGCTCTACGCCAACTACGAGGGCGACCTTCCGAGAGCGCAGGAGGAGGCGCTTCTGGCGTATGTCGCCGAGGGTGGCGGATTCGTTCCGGTGCACTCCGCGTCGGGCAATTTCCGCACGTCCCGGGCGTTCA
Organism: Gemmatimonadota bacterium; assembly: GCA_019348265.1. Lineage (GTDB taxonomy): Bacteria > Gemmatimonadota > Gemmatimonadetes > Longimicrobiales > Longimicrobiaceae > JAHWJV01. The sequence continues at coordinate 7,942 of JAHWJV010000087.1, read as the reverse complement.
TCGAGCTACTGGGAGGTGCCTTCGCATCGCACGGCACGGGAGTCTTCCGGACACGCATCGCGGAGCCGGACCACGGGATCATGCAGGGCTTCCGCGGGTTCGAGAGCTGGGACGAGACGTACGTCCACAAGGACCATAACCCGCAGGGCCGCACCGTCCTGGAGTACCGGGAGAACGAGCCATACACCTGGACGCGAAGCCACGGCCGAGGGCGCGTGTTCTACACCGCGTGGGGCCACGACAAGCGCACCTGGCAGAATACCGGCTTCCATGACCTGCTGGAGCGGGGAATCCGCTGGGCAGCCGGGCAGAGCGTGCAGCAGGCGCTGACGGCGCGCGAGGTGGAGGAGCCGTTCGAGCACGCGGTGCTCGACGTCCCCTTCCCGCCGCCCCACTCGGCGCGCCTGGAGTACGAGGCGACGAAGGGGCCGATGGACCGCCGGTCGAACTACCCGCTGTTCTACAACATGCAGCTGGCGATGACGCCCGAAGAGTCGATGCGCCGGATGGTCCTCCCGGCCGGTTTCCGTGTGGAGCTCTTCGCTTCTGAGCCGGACGTGGTGAACCCCATCGCCTTCGACTGGGACGAACGGGGCCGCCTGTGGGTGGCGGAGTCGGTGGAGTATCCGTACCCGCGGGAGATCTGGCCCGACAGCGGCGGGAAGGACCGCATCAAGATCCTGGAGGACACCGACAACGACGGACGGGCGGACAAGGTGACGGTGTTCGCCGGGGACATGAACATCCCCACCGGCTTCACCTTCGCCAACGGAGGGGTGGTGGTGGTGCAGGCGCCGCAAACGCTCTTCCTCAAGGACACCGACGGGGACGACCGCGCGGACGTTCGCCAGGTGCTCTTCGAGGGGTGGAGTCAGCGTGACACCCACGCAGGCCCCAGCAACCTGCACTATGGGCTCGACAACTGGGTCTGGGGCGTGCTCGGCTATTCCGGCTTCACCGGAACCGTGGGTGGCGAGCAGCACCAGTTCAGCCAGGGCGTCTACCGCTTCGCCAGGAATGGCTCGAAGTTGGAGTTCCTCCGGCGCACCAACAACAACACCTGGGGGCTCGGCTTCAACGAGCAGGGCGGGGCGTTCGTCTCCACCGCCAACGGCAACCCGAGCACATACCTGCAGTTCCCACAGAAGAACTATTCGCTGCTCTCCGAGCTGCAGGCGGGCGTGACGGAGACGCTGTCCCCGACGCCCCGAATGATTCCGCTCTCAAACGAATTCCGGCAGGTGGACTGGGTGGGCGCCTACACGGCCGGTTCAGATCACCCGGTGTACACCGCGCGCAGCTTCCCGCGGCCGTACTGGAACCGGATCGGGTTCGTAGCCGAGCCCACGGGGCACCTGGTAGGCGAGTTCATCCTGGAGCCGGCAGGCTCCACCTACGACGCCACCCACCCGCGCAACCTGGTGACGAGCGACGACCAGTGGTTCTCGCCCGTGGCGGTCGAGGTCGGGCCGGACGGGGCGATCTGGCTGGCCGACTGGTACAACTACGTGATCCAGCACAACGCGGAGAGCGACCGGCAACGACCGAGCCCCGGCAACGCGTACGCCAACCCCCTGCGCGACCGGCAGCACGGTCGCATCTACCGCATCGTCCACGAAGGCGCCGCGCCCGTCCAGCCGATGACGCTCGCGGGAGCTGGCCCGCAGAAGCTGGTGGAGACGTTGAGGCATGAGAACCGCTTCTGGCGGATCCATGCGCAGCGGCTCCTGGTGGAGCGCGGCCAGACCGACGTCGTCCCCGCGCTGATCGAGCTCGCACGCGACCGCGGCGTGGATGCGGTGGGTCTGAACGCGGCCGTGATCCACGCCCTCTGGACCCTGCACGGGCTCGGGCAGATCGCCGGGAGCAACGACCAGGCGCTCACCGCGGCTCGGGCGGCGCTCACGCATCCGTCGCCGGGGGTCCGGATAAACGCAACGAAGGTGCTGCCGCGCAACTCTACCAGTGCCGAGGCGGTGCTCCCGCTGCTGGCGGATCCAGATCCGCAGGTACGGCTGGAGGCGCTGGTCGCGCTGGGCGAAATGCCGAGCTCGTTGGCGGCGGGCGAGGCGATCTACTCCCTCCTTGGGCAGCCGTCCACCATGCAGGACCAGTGGCTTCGCGAGGCGGGAGCTCTTGCCGGCGCTGTGCACAGCCGCGGCTTCCTTGCCGCGGCGCGTGCCTCAGGGTTGCTCGCCCGGGCGACGGCTCCACGCCCGGAGCCTGCGAACCTGCTACCGGATCCCGGCTTCGAACGGACCACCGGTGCGCAGCCGAGCGGTTGGACCTCCCGCACCGACCGCGGGAGCGCACAGCTCGTCACCGCCCCGGGGCGGGGGCGTAGCGGCGGCAACGCGCTTCGGATCGGCTCCACCGCCGGGGCGGACGCGAGCTGGTTAGGACCCGAGATCCAGCTGAAGCCGAACACCCGGTACCAGATCGGCGCCTGGATCCGCACCAACGACGTGGTCCGCGGAACCGCCCGCGGCGCGCAGATCAGCATGGGCGGCATTCCGGCTGCCATCAGCCGAACCAACCCGATGGTGGGCACCAACGACTGGACCTATCAGGAGCGCACCTTCACCGCCCCGGCCGCCGCCACCGGCCGGCTCGAGGTGACGCTCGGGGGTGGAGGCGACGTCACCGGTGAGCTCCTGCTGGACGACGTGCTGGTGCGAGAGCTGGGTCCGGAGCCGGGGCAGACCCTTCCCAGCATCGTCGAGCTGGTGGCGAAGTCCTCGCCCCAGTACGTGAACGAACAGGACGTTGCGGGTCCCGCTCAGGCAAGTATCGGCGGCAACGCCGTGGTGCTCGCCGTCGCCGTAGTCCCGGAAGTGCTCCAGTTCGACAAGAAGGAGCTGCGCGTGAGGGCCGGCCAGCAGGTGAGCGTCGTCTTCACCAACACCGACAACATGGAGCACAACTTCGTGGTGATCATGCCGAACTCGCTCACCCGGGTCGGCCCGCTCGCGGACCAGCTCGCGGCATCACCACGAGGCCGTGAGCAGAACTACGTGCCCGACACGCCCGACGTGGTGGTCAACACGCCGATCCTCGGCCCTTCCGAGAAGTTCACCCTGAATTTCGTGGCGCCCACCACGCCGGGTACCTATGAGTTCGTCTGTACCATCCCCGGCCACTGGCGGGTGATGCGCGGCGTGTTCGTCGTGGAACCGGCCTGAGAGAGTCCGGCTGACCGGGAGGACTGGCAGTCTCGTCGCCTGCCGAGCACTGCGAAGGGGCCGGCATCCCGCACGGATGCCGGCCCCACGCTGCTTTTCCCTCTTCCCTGCTCTATCTCTCCCGCTCCTCCAGGTCGCCCCAGCGCAGCTTCCGGCGGAGTGTTGAGAAAAAGGTCTGACCCGGGAATCGGACGAGCCTGAGCGGCACCAAAGCTCTCTCCACGACCAGCCGGTCGCCGGGGATGAGATTGGCGCTCTCCTGGCCGTCGATGGTGAGGATCAGCTCCTCGGTCGGCGACAGCACCTCGATGGTGATCGTCTCCGCGGCGGAGAGGATGAGCGGCCGGACGGCGAGGGTGTGCGGGCAGATCGGCGTCGCGACGATGCAGTCGACGGTGGGTGATACGATCGGACCCCCGGCGGAGAGGGAGTACGCAGTGGAGCCGGTCGGGGTGGCGAGGATGATCCCATCCGCGCTATAGGTGCCGACCTCCTCGCCGTGCGCGGAGACGGCCATGCGGATCATGCGGGCGACGCCGCCGCGGTGCAGGACCGCGTCGTTGAGCGCGAGCGTCTCCGTGCGAACGGCTCCGTCACTGCCCTCGGCGCGCACTGTGAGCACCATACGCTCATCGAGGACGACCGTGCCCGCGGCGAGCGTCTCCAGTCCTTCCTCGAGCTCGCCGGGCGCGAGCGAGGTCAGGAACCCGAGGTGACCCAGGTTGACCCCGAGTACCGGCACCCCGTGCGGGGCGGCCATACGCGCTCCGCGCAGCAGCGTCCCGTCCCCTCCCAGGGTGATCAGAAGGTCGAGCCCCTCGACCGCTTCCAGCTCCAGGGTCGCGAGCGGCGAGCCTTCGGGCAGAAGGTCGCGCTGCGCGGCCAGCTCCATTCCGCGCTCCCGTGCGAAGTCGATGACCGTCTCGACCGCGGTGTGCACGGTCGCGTAGCGGGGGTGGCCGACGACGCCGATCCGCCGCGGCGGCAAGGCCGCGCGCCGGGGAGTGCTCAAGCCGTCTCGCGCAGCCGCGGCGTCGCGGTGCGGGCCATCTCCACCCGCACCCGCTCCGCGATCGAGGCGGGTGTCAGTCCGACCTCTTCGAGGAGCTCACTGCGCTCCCCGTGCCCGACGAAGCTGTCCGGCAGCCCGATCGAGCAGGTGCGCACCGAGGGCCATCCGTCCCCGATCCGCGCGCGCACGTAGCTGCCGAACCCGTTCACCACCGTCCCCTCCTCGACGCTCACCGCGAGCGCGTGGGCGGGGAAGAGCCGAGCGAGCGTCCCCTCATCGAGCGGCTTGATGAACCGGCAGTTCACCACGGTCGCGGCGATTCCCTCCTGCCCCAGGCGCTCCGCCGCTTCCAGCGACGGGAGCACCATCGTTCCCGTGGCCAGGATCGCGACGTCACGGCCCTCCCGGAGCACCTCCCAGCTTCCGTACGGCACGGCGGGAAGCTGCGCGGCGGCGGGCACCACGGCGGGCACGGCTTCACGTGGCCAGCGCAGTGAGAACGGCCCACCCTCCCATTCGATCCCGGCGCGCAGCAGGCCCACCAGCTCCGCGCCGTCCTTGGGAGCGGTGACGGTCATCCCCGGGACCGCCAGCATGTAGGCGATGTCCAGCCCGCCGTGGTGAGTGGGCCCGTCGTCGCCCGCGAGCCCGGCCCGGTCGAGGCAGAAGACCACCGGGAGGTCCTGCAGCGCGACATCGTGGATGATGGAATCGTACGCGCGTTGCAGGAAGGTCGAATAGATGGCCACGACGGGCTTCACCTTTTGAGTCGCGAGCCCGCCCGCGAACGTCACCGCGTGCCCCTCCGCGATCCCCACGTCGAAGAATCGCGTGGGGTGAGCCGCCTGGAAGACGTCGGTGCTCGTGCCGGTCGACATGGCGGCGGTGATCGCGACCACGTCCGGGTACTCGTCCGCCAGCTCCGTCAGCGCCTTCCCGAAGACGTTCTGGTACCGCGGCAGCCCGCTCACGGCTGCCTTCGTCGGCGCCCCGGTGAGCTTGTCGAAGCCGCCCTGCGCGTGCCACTTCACCTGATCCTCTTCCGCCGGCGCGAAGCCCTTTCCCTTGGTGGTGACGATGTGCACCAGGCGCGGGCCCGACATCTGGCGCACGTCCGCCAGCGTCTCGACCAGTTGATCGATGTCGTGGCCGTCGACCGGGCCGACATAGCGGAACCCGAGCTCTTCGAAGAGCATCCCCGGGACGAACATCCCCTTCACCGCGTCGTCCATCCGCACCGCGGCCCGCTCGACGAGCCCGCCGATGGTGCCGAGCTTCGGCGCGGCGTGGATGATTCGCTTCACCTCTTCGCGCACCCGGTTGTAGAACGGGCTGGTGCGCATGTTGGTGAGATACTTGTGCACCGCGCCCACATTGGGCGAGATGGACATCTGGTTGTCGTTGAGGATGACGACCAGGTCGAGATCCGTGTGACCCGCGTTGTTGAGCGCCTCGAAAGCGAGGCCGCAGGTCATCGAGCCGTCGCCGATCACCGCGACGACCTCGAAGTCGTCACCGCGCAGATCGCGGGCCGCGGCCACTCCGCAGGCCGCGGAGATCGAGGTGGCCGCGTGACCGGCACCGAAGACGTCGTACTCCGATTCGTCGCGCCGCAGGAAGCCGGATAGGCCGCCCTTCCGCCGAATGCCCGGCATCTGCTGATTGCGGCCGGTGAGGATCTTGTGCGGGTAGGCCTGGTGGCCCACGTCCCAGCTGAGCTGGTCGCGCGGGGTGTCGAAGGCGCGGTGCAGCGCCACGGCGAGCTCCACCGCGCCCAGGTTGGAGCCGAAGTGCGCGCCCTTGTGGGCCGCCACCACGTCGACGATGCGCTCTCGCACCTCCTCGGCGACCTGCCTCAGCGCCTCGGCCGGCAAGGCCCGCAGGTCGGCGGGGGAATTGATTCCATCGAGAAGGGGCACGTCGTCAACTCCTGCTTTGTGAAAAGGATCGGCGATCTATGACGACCCGCGCGGCGTCCGCCCGCGGCAAGAAATCTACCGCGAACCTGCCCGCGCGTCCAACGGGGGACGGCGCGGGGGGTCCCAATGGCTCAACGATGCGAGATGCGGAGAGCGCGGCGCGAAGGGCTTTACGCGATAGAGTCCGCCCGCGCACTGGGTCGCCATCGGGTGAACGCCTGCAGCACTCCGCTACTCGATCTCCAGCGGCCTTCTCCGATTCGGGACTGGATCTCCTGAGCGCCGCTCCCGTGGGGATCAGCTCCGGCGCTCGACGACGTAGTCGGCGAGGGCCAGTAGCACGGGCGACCGTAGCTCGCCTAGCGCCTGCTTCGCCTCATTGGCCGCCCTCCGCGCGAGCGACTGCGCGCCGGCCAATCCGTACAGTGATGGGTAGGAAGCCTTGCGTAGCTCGCGGTCGCGGCCGGCCTCCTTGCCGAGCGACGCCGCGTCGCCGGTGACGTCCAGGATGTCGTCGGCGATCTGGAAGGCGAGGCCGAGCGCCTCACCATAGTGCGTCAGTGCTTCCAGCGCGGGCTCCGGTGCGTCGCCCGCGATCGCTCCGAGGCGGAGCGAAGCGGTGAGGAGGGCACCGGTCTTGGCCCTGTGGATCGCCTCGAGCATGGTCTCGTCTACCACGCGCCTCTCCGCCTCGAGGTCGAGAAGCTGCCCTCCGACCATGCCGTCGGCTCCCGCCGCACGGCAGAGCTCGCGGACCAGGAGCGCGCCGCGTTCGGGCGGAAACCCGAGCGCGCGGGACTCGCGGACGATCAGCTCCATGGCGATCGGGAGGAGCGCCGCTCCCGCGAGCATGGCGGGCGCAACGCCGTGCACCCGGTGCACCGTCGCACGGCCGCGGCGCAGATCGTCGTCGTCCATGGAGGGCAGATCGTCGTGCACGAGCGAGTAGGTGTGCACGATCTCGGCGGCGCAGGCCAGACGGTAGACGGTGGGGGAAGGATCGACGTCGGACGGAGCGGCGACGGCGCGGTAGGCGGAGAGGAAGAGAATGGGACGGAGCCGCTTGCCGCTCGTGGAGAGAGCATACTCGAGGGGGGCGCGCAACGCGCCGCCGACGGGGGACACGATCTCTGCCGCCGCCGAGGCGAGCGCCTCATCGACGCGAACCCGCTCCCGCTCGATGAACGCGTCCAGCCTGCTTGCTGCGGCGGTTGGGGCGATCCTCCTCACGAGCGCTCGGGAAGAACGTCGAACCTGAAGCCATCGCCCGTGGCCCGAAGCTGCTCCACGCGAGCCTCAGCGGCGGTCAGCAGCCTTTCACACACGCGAAGCAGGCGGACCCCCTCCTCGTAGAGCGCGAGCGACTCCGCCAGCCCACGGTCACCATCCTCGAGGGCTCGGGCGATCTCGTCGAGCCTCTCGATGGCGGCTTCGAGCGTGATCTCGTCGTCCAGGGAGGCGGCGGCGTCCGGTGGGGGCGTGGGCGTGGTTCTACGGGCTGCGGCGGAGGCAGCAAACGAAGGCTCGGAGACGACGGTTCCCCTCACGGCGAGGCGGGGGAGGGCGAGCTACCTGGGGCAGCGGGCCGCCGGGCACATGGACCCCGGCGCGCGCTCCTCGTACCTGCTCTTGGACGCCGCGGCCCGGGCGCTGGGGGCGTAGGGTGTGGTCGGGCTCGTGCTCGTCTCGCACAGCAGAGCGATCGCGGAGGGCACGGCCGAACTCGTCCGGCACATGGCCGGCGAGGTCGAGGTCGTGGCCGTCGGGGGAGATACCGAAGGGGGCCTTGGCACGGACCCGGACGGCATCCTGGCCGCCATCGAGGGGGT
>JAHWJV010000086.1 GCA_019348265.1 Gemmatimonadota bacterium | reverse complement strand
GAACCCCACCAGCGCGCCGCTCCAGGTCGATGATGCTCGCCGGAATCGGGTTGTCGACCTCGCGCGCGATCCCGTAGCCGGTCACCTCGAGCTCACCACCGGCCGCCTCACGCCGCCAGGTGAGTCCGGCCTGCTGCTGGGCCCCATCCTCCCCGGTTTGCTGAACCACGTTTCTCTGGAAGGCCTGGAAGCGGTTCTCTGCCAGCAGCTGCTCGGTCAGCGAGCCGGGATTCTCCGCGTCATAGCTCACCGCGCTCACCGTGAGGCGGATGTCGTCGCGCGCGCCGTGATATCCCAACCGCCCCTGGAACTGGAGGTTCTCCGCGCCGCCGTGCTGTCGATACCCTCCGTATTCCAGCCGTGACAGGTTGAACAGGTAGGACGCCGCCCGGCTGGTCCCGCCACCCGTCGCCTGCAGCTTCAAGAGCCCGTCGGAGCCCGCCGTGACGGCCACTTCCTGCTCGTAGGGGCTGAGCGGCGGGGATTCCGTCTGGAGCTGCACCACGCCTCCGGCGCTGCTCCCGTACAGCGCGGACGCCGGGCCGCGCACCACCTCGGCCCGGCTCAGGAAGCTCATGTTGACGTGGCTGAGCGACGTCTGCCCGTCCGGGAAGGTCGCGGGGATCCCATCGACGATCACCTTCACGCCGCGAATCCCGAACTGCGCGCGCGCGCCGAACCCGCGGATCGAGAGGCGCTCGCCGAGCGCGTAGTTGTAGCGGTTGTCGACCTGCACTCCCGGGATGGTGCGGAGCGCCTCGTCCAGCGCGAGGCCGGGTCGCGCGCGCTGGATCTGGTCCTGCCCGGTCACGCCGATCGCCAGCGGTGCGCGCAGCGCTTCGAACGGCGTGCGCAGGACGCCGACGGTCAGTCCCGGCAGAAGGACCGGCGCGGTGCTGTCGGGTCGCTCCTGCGCGTGTGCCTTGCCGGCGAGCGGGGAGACCAGGAGCAGTACGGACAGTCCAGAAAGTAGTTTCAGTGAAATCATGTTCAATGAGTGGGTAGGTCCCAGATTTCGACGCGTCCTTGCAGGACGAGCGGGATGGCGACGCGCTGCCGGCGAGTGCCCAGACCGAGATCCGCGGGCTGCCAGATGTGGCGAACGAGCTGCCGATCTCGCCCCTCGGAGAAGAGGTGCAGGCTCGAGTCGCTCCAGGAGGTGACGAGCAGCCCGCCGTCCGGGAGGCGCTCGACGCCGTCGAAGTGCCCCTTCCCCCGCGCCAGCACGGTCCGCGCCGGGTTGCCGGGCGAGATGGCGTACACCTCGCTGCCGAAGGGGTCGAACGAGACCACGAGCCAGCGGCGCTCGTCGGGATCCCAGGTGATGCCGTTCGGGCGCCCGAGCTCCGGACCGCGGGCAACGACCGACACCGCACCGCCCGGGCCGACGGACAGGATCTTGTCCCCGCCCCGGTAGAGCACCCCGATCTCGGTCATTTCGATCCCGCTGTCGGTCACGTGGACCGCGCCAGCGGGGCCGATGGCGACGTCGTTCAGCAGGACCGCCCCAGCGCTGGAGAGGTCGATCGCGGCGAGCGGCGACCCGGTGCGGCGGTCGAAGCCCCGCAGAACGTCGATGTCCGCCACCCAGAGAGTGTCTCCCTGGAGCGCCATCCCCTTCGGTGCGTTCAGCGTGACTCCGTTCCTGCCGCTCTCGATGAAGCGCTCGGCTCCGTCGAGCCGCCCCGCGTCGATCCGGGAGATGTAGCCGAGCCCGTCCTTGCCCGAGCCGGTGCCCACGATGTTGGACACGAACCAGCGGTCCTGGTCCGGATCGTAGCGGACCGACTCGGGGCCCTGGAACCCCTGGAGGGTGATCACCTTCCGTGCTCCGGTGAGCTGCGCCGACTCGCCCTCGCGCCCGCACCCAGCGGCGAGCAGGAGGCAGGCGAGCGGAAGCGCCAGCCCGACCCCGGGCACCGTTCTCACCGGGCCGTCATACCTGCCAGGCCATATCCGCGACTTCATCCGCGGCGGGGGCGGCGGACAGCTCGGTGTAGACCGGGTTGGAAAGGTAGCGCTCCCCGAAGTCCGGGATGATGGAGACGATCAGCTTTCCGGCGTTCTCCGGGCGGCTGGCCACCTGCAGAGCGGCCCAGGTGATCGAGCCGGCGGACACACCGGCAAGGATCGCCTCCTCACGGGCGAGGCGTCGCGCCGTGCCGATCGCGTCCTCGTTCCGCACGCGGATCACCTCGCCGTATAGGGTCGTGTCGAGCACCGGAGGGACGAACCCGGCCCCGATCCCCTGCTGCTTGTGCGGCCCCGGGGCTCCGCCGGAGAGCACAGCGCTCTCCTCCGGCTCCACCGCGACGATGCTGAGCTCGGGCTTCCGCTCCTTCAGGTACCGCCCCGCACCCGTCAGCGTGCCGCCGGTGCCTACGCCCGAGACGAAGATGTCGATCCGCCCGCCGGTGTCTTCCCAGATCTCGGGCCCGGTGGTGCGATAGTGAATGTCGGGGTTGGCGGGGTTGGCGAACTGCTGTGGGATCCAAGCGCGGTCGCCCAGGCTCTCCGCGATCTGCTCGGCTCTCTCCATCGCGCCCTTCATCCCCCGCGGGCCCTCGGTGAGCACGACCGTCGCCCCCAGAGCGCGGAGCATGTGGCGGCGCTCGGTGGTCATGGTCTCCGGCATCGTGAAGATACAGGGGAAGCCCCGGGCGGCCGCCGCGTACGCGATGCCGATCCCGGTGTTCCCGCTGGTCGGCTCCACGATGGTCATGCCGGGACGGAGACGTCCGCTCGCGAGCGCATCCTCTATCATCGCAACCCCGATCCGATCCTTCACCGAGTTGAACGGGTTGAAGCCCTCGTGCTTCACCACGAGCTCGGCGGGCAGCCCCGCCGCGAGCCGACCCAGTCGGATGAGCGGCGTATCGCCGATGGTCTCCGTGATCGAATCGTAGATGCGTCCGCGCGGCATAGATACGCTCCGGGTCAGAAAACAATACCCCGGTCCTTACCGCGGCCGGGGTCGGGGTTCGTCAGGAGGGCCCCGACCCTGATAGTATGCCTGCCGGGGCACTGCCGCAATCGCGCTCAGGCCGGGTCGTTCACCGCCCGGAAGGCGCGCGCGCTCAGGTAGACGCCTGCTCCGTCGCGCTGGTGACCGTCGCCGGACTTCGATCACGCGGAACGCGTATCCCGGTCCACCCCGGGAGTTCCGCTCTGGCGACGCCGGCGATAGTTTCGGACGCGAGCGGGGAGATTGGCTATCCGCTATCTGTAACGGATACCGGATAACGGACAACGGTTAGCCGACAGCCGATAGCCGATAGCCGATAGCCAATAGCCATCCCCCCTCAGGTGCGGCCGCTCCCAGGCGGTCATACCTTTCCGTGACACCCCCATCGTCGCACGCTTTCCCGCACTGATGTCGCGAGCCAGAAACAAAGTGCCTGACGGGATCCCGGCGCCTGAAACCGCGGCCGCCGGTCACGCGGCTGCGGGAGACTCCCCCGGCGGGGTGGATGGATCCGTGTACCGCGAGGTGGTGGAGAGCGCCGCCGACCCCATTTACCGGGTGGATTCCGAGGGGCGCCTCGCCTTCGTGAACCCGGCGGTTGCGCGGCTCACGGGCATGCCGGCCAGCGAGCTGATCGGCACGCGGTGGGTGGATCTGGTGCGGCCGGATCACCGGGAGCGGGTGGCGGAAGTATACGCTCGGCAGCTGGAGGAGGGCGCGGACGACGGCTACTGCGAGTTCCCCATCGTGACCCCGAGCGGGGAGGATCTGTGGCTCGGGCAGAAGTTGCAGCGGCTCACCAGCGGCTCATCGGGTACGGTGCTCCAGGCGTTGGCGCACGACATCACGGAGCGGCACCTTGCCGAGGAGAAGCTGAGGGCGAGCGAGGAGCGCTTTCGGCAGCTCGCGGAGCACGGGGGCGGGTGCTTCTGGATGCTGGATCCGGCGCAGGACGAGATCGTCTACGCGAGCCCGTCCTTCGACACGATCTGGGGACGCAGCCGCGAGGCGGTGCTGGGGAGCCGCGAGTCCTGGCTGGCGTCCATTCACCCGGACGACAGGGAGCGGCTCACGGCGGTGCTTCCCCGCCGCCGGGTGGAGGATTTCGATGAGGTTTATCGGATCATCAAGCCGGACGGCACCACGGCGTGGATCCGCGATCGCTCGTATCCCATCCTCGACGCGGACGGCAACGTGCTCCGCATCGCGGGGATGGCGGAGGATGTGACCGACCGCCAGGCGGCCGAGGAGCACAGCGTTCGACTGGCGGCGCTCACCCGGGAGAACCCGAACCCCGTGTTGCAGTGCGACGCGGACGGGCGCCCTCTGAACGCCAATCCCGCGGCGGAGCAGGTCTGCTTCGAGCTCGGGCTCGGCGACATCATGGAGATCCTCCCGCCGAACCACGAGCAGCTCGTGCACTCGACGCTCGATACGGGCGAGGGGCTGCAGCACGTCGACGTCGACGTCGGCGAGCGGATCTTCTCCTGGACGTATCGGCCGGATCAGGAGGCCGGGCTGGTCTACCTCTTCGCGGTCGACGTGACGGGTAGGCGTCTGATGGAGGAGCAGCTCCGCCACGACACGCTGCACGACGCGCTGACCGGCCTTCCCAACCGGCTGCTCTTCATGGAGCGGCTGTCGCACTGCATCGCCCGCTCGAAGCGGCGCGACAGCTATCTGTTCGCGGTGCTCTTCCTCGACCTGGACCGCTTCAAGGTCATCAACGACAGCCTCGGCCACCACGTCGGCGACGAGCTCCTCGTGCTGGTCGCGCAGCGGCTGCAGCGCTGTCTCCGACAGGAGGACACCGTAGCGCGGTTCGGCGGCGACGAGTTCGCGATACTGCTGGAGGACATCAGCGGGATCAGCGACGCGACCCGCGTGGCCGAGCGCATCCAGGCGGAGCTATCGGCCTCCGTGAGCTTGAACGAGTTCGACGTCTTCACCTCCGCCAGCGTCGGGATCGCTCTGAGCTCGTCGGCCTACGCGCGCCCGGAATTCCTGCTGCGCAACGCCGACATGGCGATGTACCGCGCCAAGGCGCTCGGGCACGCGAGGTTCGAGGTCTTCGACCGCACCATGCACGCGCAGGCGCTCGCCCGGCTTCAGCTGGAGACGGACCTTCGCCATGCTCTGGAGCGCAAGGAGTTCGTCCTCCACTACCAGCCGATCATCTCGCTATCGAGCGGCGAGATCTGTGGCGTCGAGGCGCTGATCCGCTGGGTTCACCCCGTCCAGGGCATCCTTCCTCCGGACGATTTCATACCCGCCGCGGAGGAGACGGGCCTGATCCTGCCCATCGGGCGCTGGGTGCTCGGTGAGGCGTGCCGCCGGCTGCGGCGCTGGCGAGTCCGCTTCGGCGAGGGGAGGCTGCGCTCCGTCGGCGTGAATCTCTCCGCCAAGCAGTTCTCGCAGATCGACCTCCTGGAGCAGGTGTGGGACACGGTGCGCGACAGCGGCCTCCCACCGGACGTTCTCCGCCTCGAGATCACCGAGAGCGCCGTAATGGAAAATGCCGACGCGGCGGTGATCCTCCTCGGCCGCCTGAAGGGGCTCGGCGTGCAGATCTCCCTTGACGACTTCGGGACGGGGTACTCCAGCCTCAGCTACCTGCACCGCTTTCCGCTCGACGCGCTCAAGATCGACCGCTCGTTCGTGGGCCAGATCGATCTCGACGAGCGGACCAGGCGCCTCGTCGAGACGGTGCTGACGCTGGCGCGCGGGCTCGGAGTATCGGCGGTGGCGGAAGGGATCGAGACGGAGGGGCAGCTGAAGCATCTGCGAGCTCTCGGCTGTGACTTCGGGCAGGGCTATTACTTCGCGCCTCCGCTCCCGCCCGAGGAGCTCGAGGCGCTGCTGGACGGCGACCCCACCTGGTAGCGCCAGGTCCGTAGTCGTAATCCTCCCCCCTCCACCGCCAGCGTCCCCACGTAGCCGGGCTGCGGCCGTAGCTCGAAGGACTGCACATCCGGCCGCGCCCGCTGCTCCCCCGCGATGACCGTCCGCCAGACCCCCTCTCCGGTCAGCTTGGAGAGCGCCTCCAGCCGCGTCCACTCTCGCATGAACGTCTCCGGTCGCTGCTCCTCCGGCAGCGCTCGCCAGCGCTCCACGGCTTCCAGCGTGAAGACGCGCGTGGCGATGCGCTCCGCACGAGGCACCTCGCGGACCTTCTCCACGTCCACGCCCACCTCGCGGCCCCGAGCGAAGGCGAGCAGCGCGACGTCACCGGCATGGGAGACGTTGAAGCGCATCCCGCCGCGGGCACTCCCGGCAAGCGCCGGCTTCCCCTGCTCGCCGTACTCGAAGATCAGCGCGGCAGGCGGAGCCCCGAGGTACCGGCCGAGCAGGATGCGCAACACTCCACGTACGGCGACGAACCGGCCCCGCTCCGTCTCGAGCGGCGGGATGGCCGCGCGAGAGCGCTCGTCCGGCGTCAGCACCGACTCACAACGCCCCAGCTCTTCCGCCGGCAGAGGGAGGCGAGCGGCCCAGAGGTGCACCTCGCCCGGGGCGAGCGCCACGTTTTCGGGAGCCTCCTGGAAGTCCGCTCCATCCGTGCAATGGGAGATGTCCATCCGGCGAATCAGATAGCCTGCGTTGGCGGTGGCGTATCCCGCGGGTGGTGCCTCGGCCGGGTCCCCGCGGACATGGGGCTGCAGGATCGGCGCCGGAGCGCTCTGAGCGCACCCCCAGCTGGTCACCCCGCTGGAACGGGCCCGGGGGTGCGCCGCCGAGCTCAGCTCCACGCGCCCGGTCTCCCGAAGGTGCGCCAGGCGGATGGTCGAAGACGAGGCGCCGGCCCCCCCCGCTTGCGCAAACGCTTGTTCACCTTTATCATTGGTCCGCCGCGCGCAGCCTGCGCGCAGGGCCGGTTTCCGCCCGATGTTCAACCTGAATAAAGGAGGTGATCCCTTGGCCAATTCGAGTGCTGTGCGCAACCTGACACGGGCAAGCGATCGCCGCTTCGGCGCCTGAGCCGAACGAACGGCGAAGTTCCTCCGCGTCGCGGCGGATGCCAGGCGGCATCGCGTCGGGTTACGGCAGATGAAAGAAGGACACCGCCGGAGCATTCCATGCTCCGGCGGTGTACGTTTGTACATGGAGTTCCCGGAAATGTGGTCAGACGACGATTCGCTGGACGAGGCGTTCCCGCTGGGCGACGGTACCGCGGACACCGCCGCGCAGGCGGAGTGCCCGTGCTGCGGCGCCGAGGTCGAGATCTTGCTCGATCCGGGAGGCGGCTCGTACCAGGAATACGTCGAGGACTGCGAGGTCTGCTGCCGCCCGTGGAACGTTCGCGTCCGCTACCACGACGACGGATCGGCGGAGCTGGAGCTGAGCGCCGCCGACGACTAGTGGGACACCTGCCGAGACTGCCCGTGTACAACTCGCCGGCGCGCCACGCGCACGGGAGCTTCCGCCTTCTCAGGGTTCGTTGAAAGCCTTCTTCGCCCTTCTGCTGCTTCTACTCTCCGCCTGCTCCGGGATCCTTCCCGAGAGCGGCGGAGGCCGCGCCGTGCGTCCACTTCCCGTGGACTCGCAGGTGGTTCGCGGCGTGCTCTCCAACGGCCTTCGCTATTACGTGCGTGCCAACCGCGAGCCGCGTGCTCGGGCGGAGCTCCGGCTGGTGGTCAAGGTCGGGAGCATCCTGGAAGACGAGGACCAGCGCGGGCTGGCGCACTTCGTCGAGCACATGGCGTTCAACGGGACGGAGCGCTTCGAGAAGCAGGAGCTGGTGGACTACCTCGAGGGCGTGGGGATGCGGTTCGGGCCGGACATCAACGCGTACACGAGCTTCGACGAGACCGTCTACACGCTGACCGTGCCCACCGACTCGGCGGGTGTGCTCGAGACGGGGGTGCAGATTCTGGAGGAGTGGGCGCACCGGGTGAGCTTCGACTCAGTGGAGGTGGAGAAGGAGCGTGGCGTGGTGACGGAGGAGTGGCGGCTCGGGCAGGGCGCGTCGGCGCGCATGCAGGAGCGGGAGTTCCCCGTTCTGGTGGGGACCAGCCGCTACGCCGAGCGGCTCCCGATCGGCACGCTGGAGTCACTGCGCACCTTCCGCCACTCGGCGCTGCGCCGCTTCTACCGGGACTGGTATCGACCCGACCAGATGGCGGTCGTCGCGGTCGGCGACTTCGACCCGTTGCGGATCGAGGCAGTGATCCGCGAGCATTTCGAACCGCTGCGGAACCCGCCGCGCGCGCGCCCTCGCACCCGCTACGACGTCCCGGCGCACCGCGCGACGGTGGTTTCGGTGGCCACCGACGCGGAGGCCACCGCCTCGTCGATCTCGCTGTACATGAAGCGCAAGCCGACCGTTTGGTCGACGGTGGGGGCTTACCGCCGATCGCTGGTGGAGATGCTGGCGAGCGAGATGCTGACCAACCGGATCAGCGAGCGTACCCAGCGGCCAGGCTCACCGTTCCTGGACATATCGACTTACCAGGGGCGGTTCCTCTACCCCGTCGCGCTGTACATGCTCAACGTCCGCGTCCCGGACGAGGGGATCGGCCGCGGCGTTGAGGAGCTGTTGCTGGAGGTGGAGCGCGCGCATCGCCACGGCTTCACGACCACCGAGCTGCAGCGGGCGAAGCAGGTGGCGATGCGGCGCGTCGAGCAGCGGTACCGGGAGCGGGCGCAGAACACGTCCGGCACCTTCGCCGCCGACTACGTCTCGGAGTTCGCGTACGGCGGCTGGACGATGGCCGTAGAGGAGGAATACCGGCTACAGCGGGAGCTGCTGCCGCAGATTTCCGCCAGAGAGGTGCACGCGATCGCCCGCGACTGGATCGGGGCGGGGAATCGCGTGGTGCTGGTGAACGCTCCGGAGCGGGCCGCGTCGTCGATTCCCAGCGAGCGCGCCCTGATCTCCCTGATCCGGCGGGTACGTGGGCGGGCGGTCGAGCCCTATGCGGATTCCGTCTCCACCGCGCCGCTTCTCGCCTCTCCGCCCGAGCCCGGCGCTCTGACGGCCGAGCGCGAGATCCCGGAGGTCGGCGTCACCGAGTGGACGCTGAGCAACGGCGTTCGCGTGATCCTCAAGCCCACCGACTTCAGACAGGATGAGATCCTGCTGGCGGGGCGTAGCCCGGGCGGCACGTCGCTGGTCTCGGATGAGGATTACCTCGCCGCGGTGCTCGCGCCAGCCCTGGCACAGGCGGGCGGACTCGGCGACCTCAGCGTCATCGAGCTGACGAAGCGGCTTGCCGGCGCTGAGGTGGGTGTCGGCGCCGACATCACGGAGACGGCGGAGCTGCTTTCCGGTGCCGGCTCTCCACAGGACGTGGAGACCCTGTTCCAGCTCGTCTACCTGAAGTTCACCTCACCGCGCGTGGACAGCTCGGCCGTGGAGGCCTACCGCACGCAGGCGCAGGCGACGCTGGCGAACCGCTCGGCGAGCCCGGAGCAGGTGTTCAGCGACTCGCTGCGCGCGACGCTCACCCAGGGCCACCCGCGGGCCCGGCCGCTCTCGAGCAGCGACTTCGAGCGGCTCGACGTGGAGCGCTCGCTCGCCATCTACCGCGACCGCTTCGCCGACGCGAGTGACTTCACCTTCTTCCTGGTGGGGAGCTTCGACCTGGAGACGGTCAGGCCGCTCGTGCTCCGGTACCTCGGGGGGCTTCCGTCGCTCGGCAGGACCGAGCGCAGCCGTGACGTGGGAATTCGCCCGCCCCGCGGAGTGGTCCGGAGGACGGTGCGCAAGGGTATCGAGGCGAAGGCGGCCACGCAGATCGTGTTCACCGGCGAGGCGGAGTTCAGCCGGGAGACCATCTACGCGCTCAACGCAATGGCGCAGGTGCTCCAGCTTCGCCTGCGCGAGGTGCTGCGCGAGGACCGGGGTGGGACCTACGGAGCAAGCGTTCGAGCCGGGGCGGCCAGGGAGCCGCGGCCGCGGTACCAGGTGTCGATCGGCTTCGGTTCCGACCCGGCGCGCGTCGACGAGCTGACGGAGGCCACCTTCGCCGAGATCCAGAGGCTCCGCCGCGACGGGCCGTCACGGGGGGATATCGAAAAGGTTCGGGAGATGGAGGCCCGCTCGCGCGAGACGGAGCTACGCTCGAATCAGTTCTGGATGGCGCAGCTGATGAGCTACGACCAGCAATCGTGGCCGATGGTGGGTATACTGCGCTACCCGGAGTGGCTCGCCGGCCTCGACCCCGAGCTGGTTCGCGCGCCCGCCAACCGGTACCTGGACCTGGAGAACTACGTCCAGGCGACGCTCCTGCCGGAAGCGGTGGGCGCGCAGCGCCGCGACTCCGGCCGCTGACCTGTGCGTCCGCCGGGAACTTCCGTGCGGCGCATCGCGATCTGCGCCTTT
>JAHWJV010000085.1 GCA_019348265.1 Gemmatimonadota bacterium | reverse complement strand
CGTCGACCCGGAGCCATTCGTGCGCCACTATGAGGTGCTTCCCATCTCAGACGTGCCAGCGAGTTGACGAGGGCGAGATCGGAGGGCCTCCGAGAGCGGCACCGATCGCACCTCCCACGATGCCTCCCCGATTCCTCTGCCTGGGCTCAGCTGCCGAAGAACGTGCTGTGCAACCGGCCGACTACCTCGCACAGCCGGTCCCCCTCCACCACGAAG
Source organism: Gemmatimonadota bacterium (assembly GCA_019348265.1). Lineage (GTDB taxonomy): Bacteria > Gemmatimonadota > Gemmatimonadetes > Longimicrobiales > Longimicrobiaceae > JAHWJV01. Next base: position 10,082 of record JAHWJV010000085.1, on the reverse strand, counting down.
GTAAGATTGATGCTGGACGCGCCCTGCGAGATCAGGAGGATGTTGACGTCTGGAAGCGCGCCGAACACGCTCGCCGCGATTCCCGGCCGCGCGCGCAGCCCCTGGCCGACTACGCACACGATGGCGCGCTCCTCCTCCACGCGCACCGTGCCCAGTGTCTCCAGCTCGCGTACGATCTCCGGCAGGCGCGCCGTGTCGTCCAGGGAGAGCGATACGCTGACCTCGGAGGTCGCTACGAGGTCGACGGCCGTTTGGTGACGGTCGAACACTTCGAATATCGCTCGAAGAAAGCCGTACGCCCCAAGCATCCGTGCCGAGGCGATCTGCACCACGGCGACCCCGGTCTTGTGGGCGATCGCCTTCACCCCCTGGTCCGAGGGCTCCCTGCGCCCCTCGATTCGGGTGGTGGGGGCCCCCGGATCGCGCGAGTTGCAGATCCGCACGGGGACGCCGTGCTCCACCGCCGGCTGGATCGTCTTCGGGTGAAGGACCTTGGCGCCGAAGTAGGCGAGCTCCGCCGCCTCGGCGTACGACAGGTTGTCCAGCGTCCGCGCGCCGGGGACCACGCGCGGGTCAGCGGTGAGGAACCCGCTTACGTCCGTCCAGATCTGGATTTCGCTCGCACGGAGTGCTGCCCCCACCAGCGCCGCGGTGTAGTCCGAGCCGCCTCGCCCCAGCGTGGTGGTGGCGCCGTCGGGCGCGGAGCCGATGAACCCGCCGAGCACCGGCACCTCGCCGCGCGTCAGAATCGGGACCAGCTCAGCTTGCGTAGCCGCCTCCGTAGCTTTCATCAGCGGATCGGCGCGGGTGTGCTCCGCGTTGGTACGAATGCAGCGGTGCGCGTCCACCCAGCACGCCGGCACACCGCTGGCGCGGAGCACCGCCGCCACGAGCAGCGACGAAAGGCGCTCGCCGCGCGATACCACCTCGTCGTACAACGGACGCCGGGTTCCGGGGTGTGCCGTGATCACGCGCAGCAGCTCGCCGATTTCGCGGCGGGCCACCTCCAGCGCGGCGCCCACCGCCTCCGCCTCGCGGGCGTCGAGCAGTCGCTCCGCGGCGGTCCGGTGTCGCGCAATCAGCTCGTCCACACCACGGTCGGCGCTCTCGACGGCGCCCTCGGAGGCGTACTGGACGGCTGCCACCAGCCCATCCGTCACGCGGCTCATCGCGGAGACCACCACGACCGGGCGCTCAGCCCGCCGGTCGCCGACAATCCCAGCCAGCCGAGCGAACGCAGCGCCATCCTCGACCGATGTACCGCCGAACTTCATAACGAGCGGGGCCACGCGTGAGGCGGCCCGGATGCCGGCTTCTGATTCCATGTTCACGTCCCAGCTCCGTCTCCGATCGTGAATGTAGTGCTTCCCGAACGTACTGCGCGCACCCGCCGCGGGCCACTTCGCGCGCCGCAACATTCGGATCGTCCGCAGGAGCGGGCGGTATCGCAGACGGTCGGCCGGAGCAGTTTCGCCGGCATCGGCGCGCGTGCCGAGATCGGTGACCCCCCACGGTCGAGTTCCGGTAGCACCGAAAGCCGACATCGCCGGCGGTCGCGGGACTACCCTTGACCCTGTACTATGGTACAGGGTTTACCTTCGTCCGCGGGCGACTACCTGGAGGTATACATGGCCGCGCGCACGATCGGCAGCGTAGCTCGAGAGGCGGGAGTCAGGATCGAGCCGATCCGCTTCTACGAAAGGGAAGGGCTGATCGGAGAACCCCCTCGCGCTCCCTCCGGCTATCGGCAGTATCCGGAAGACGTGATCGAGCGCATCCGCTTCATCCAGCGGGCCAAGGACCTCGGTTTCTCGCTGGCGGAGATCCGCGAACTGCTGACGTTGCGCGTCCGGCCCGGCTCCGAGTGCGAGGACGTGCGGCACAAAGCCGAAGCCAAGATTGCCGACATCGAGGCGAAGATCCGGGACCTGGACGGCATTCGGCAGGTGCTTTCGGACTTGACGCGCGCCTGCACGACCGGCAAGCACACGGATGAGTGCCCGATCCTGGAATGTCTGAGCCGCGAGGCAGAATCTGTGACCCACCGAGGATGACGTATCGAGAGGAGCCTGGGCATCGTGCATACGAACGGTGACGTTGTGGACAACGCACGGGCGGACAGAACTGACCGGGCGGGGTGGTTCGCCGCGGTCGGGCGCGGTTGGCGCGGCGTTCGCCGCCTCACTCTGCTGCATTGGGCCGGTCCGGTTCGTGACCGTCGGGGTCGGGGCCGGGCTCGGCAGCTCGCTCGAGCCGTTGCGCCCAATTTTCACCGTGTTGGTCGTGGCGGCCCTCGCGGTCGGGTTCTACACGGCGTACGGCCGCAAGGGCCAACCGCCTGGCTGTGCGCCCGGAGAGACCGGACGTGACGGGTGGACCAGGTTACGTTTACGTGGCGGCGCTCGGGGGCGGGATCGCGGCGCAGGCCGCACTGTCGGAGGCCACGGGCGAGGCGCCGATCCCCATCGACCTGAGGGCCGTGCCCCGCGTTACCTTCACCGATCCGCAGGTCGCGGCCGTGGGGTTCACGGAGAAGGAGGCGCGGGCCGCCGGCTACAACGCACGGGCGACCACCTTTCCCATCACGGCGCTGCCGCGCGGCGTGGTGTCGCACCGCACGACGGGGCTGGTCAGGCTGGTGGCGGAGGAGGGAACCGACCGGCTCCTCGGGGCGCACCTCGTCGCCGCCAATGCTGGAGACGTGATCGGGGAGGCGGTGCTGGCCGTGCGCTTCGAGCTGACCACGCGCGACCTCGTTTCGACGCTCCACGCCTATCTCACCTGGGGCGAGGGGATCAAGCTCTCGGCGCAGACGTTCACCAGGGACATCGCGAAGCTGTCCTGCTGCGCGTAGTTCGCGTTCCGGCCAACCTGATGGGGGTAGCGATGGCGGATTCATTCGACCTGGTCGTCATCGGCACGGGAGCCGGCGGTTCGGCTCCGGCGAGCCGGTGCCGGGCCGCGGGCTGGAGCGTCGCGGTGGTAGACGATCAGCCGTACGGGGGGACCTGCGCCTTGCGGGGCTGCGACCCCAAGAAGGTGCTCGTCGGGGGCACCGAAGCGGTGGATCTGCACCGGCGCCTCACCGGCCACGGGGTGGAGGGGGAGGCGCGGATCGACTGGCCGGCGCTCATGCGGTTCAAACGCACCTTCACCGAACCAGTCGCCGGCAGGCGCGAGGCCGGCCTTGAGGAGGCCGGAATCGCCCGCCTGCACGGGGTCGCGCGGTTCGTCGCGGAAGACCGCCTGGTGGTGGGCGAGCGCGAGATCGAGGCGAAGCACGTGGTGCTCGCGGCGGGCGCGGCGCCGGTGCCGCTCGGCATCCCGGGCGAGGAGCACGTCCGCACGAGCACGGAGTTCCTGGAACTGGATGCGCTGCCGGCGCGCATCGCCTTCATTGGCGCGGGCTACATCGCATTCGAGTTCTCGCACATCTCGCAGCACGCGGGAGCGCAGGCGGTGGTGCTTGGGCGCGGGGCGCCGCTGGCGCACTTCGACCCCGACCTCGTGCATCGGCTCGTCGCCCGGACGCGCGACAGCGGGGTGGACCTGCCGACCGGCACGACTGTAACGGCGGTGGAGCGGGTCAGGGACGGGTTCCGGGTTCATGCGGAGGGATCCGACGGCGACGCGGTGATTGCGGCGGATCTGGTCGTTCACGCGGCTGGGCGGGCGCCCAACCTGGGTGGTCTCGACCTCAGCCGGGCGAGCGTGCTCGCGGATGCCCGAACGGGGATAGCCGTGAACGAATACCTCCAGAGCGTCAGCAATTCGCGTATCTACGCCACGGGTGACGCCGCGCTCCCTGCAGGCTCCCTCCCGCTCACCCCCGTCGCCGCGCACGAGGGGGCGGTGGTCGCCTCGAACCTGCTCCACGGCAACGCCAAACGCCCGGACTATCGCGGGATCCCAAGCGTAGTATTCACCCTCCCGCCCCTCGCGAGCGTCGGCCTGACCGAAGCGGATGCCCGGGACAAGGGACTCGAGGTCCGGGTCCAGCTGGAGGACACCGGGAGCTGGTACACCAACCGGCGCGTGCGGGAGCCAGCGGGTATGTCGAAGACGATCGTGGACCCCGAAACCGATCAGGTTCTCGGCGCGCATATTCTGGGTCCCCAAGCGGAAGAGGTCATCAACATCTTCGCGCTCGCGGTGCGGCACGGGCTTACCGCAACGGACCTCCGGCAGATGATCTACGCGTACCCGACGCACACGTCGGATATTGCGTATATGGTGTGACAAAGCGAATCCGCAATGCGGCGTTCGTCCGCGGCATGGGCGCCGAGTGAACCGGCAAGTTCGCCGCCTACGCGGTCGAGCGGGGGGATGGTCCCATTCAGGTCGCGCTTGGCGTCCGGAAGCGTCCACTGAACCGCTTCGTTCAGGACCGAGAAGTAGCGTTGTCGGCGACCTCGCGGGTGATGCGCACGCTTGCCTGCTGGGACTTGTCTCCGCACCCGCCCAAAGCGCCTCCAGGCCGGCGTAGTGGTCCATCCCGCAACCTTCCACGCCGGGCCGCCTGCCAGCACGATCATGAGCGGAGTCGGCGCACGTGCCGTCCGGCAGTCAGCGATCCGATGCAGCGTCGAAAGATCCGTAGAGCTCAGGTATGCACCGGCGCCGGGGTGCGTGTGCCAGTCGCCGAGGTATGTATCCACGCGTCCAGATGCTGCGTAGATCCTGGCGATGGATTGCCCGCGGGCCGGGGCCCACGATGGTCGTGACGACCACCTGGATCCGATCCGCGGCCCAGTAGCCCATCAGGACCCCACCCGTTTCGAGCGGCGCCCGGCGGTTCGCCTCGACCGCCGATCGCGGCGGGCTGCACCGCGGGAGCCCCGCCTGAACCGCTTCCCGGCCCGCACCGGGAGGTTACGACGCGGCCGCGGAAGCCGCGGTCCCCGCCGTCCCGACCCGGGACGCGGTCGTCGTCGCCGGTGTCGACCCGCCGGCCGACACCGTGCGCGGGCCGGTTTCGTACTGCGGGCCGCTCCCGCCCGGAGATCCGCCGCTGCGGGTACCCCCGCCGCAGCGCCCGCTCTCGCCCTGGCAGGCGGCCGCGCTCGACGTGCTGTACGAGCGCCCGTCGCCCGCCGGACCGCCGCCCATCGCGCTGGAGCGGCCGCGCGCCGTGTACGCCGAGGGCCGCGGGCCCGTGATCCAGGTGCTGCCCGGAGACCTGGTGTTCGCCGAGCACCTTCCACAGGTCGCCCGCACGGCCATGCCGGCCAAGGGCCCGTTCTCCAATCACGTGGTCCGGCTCCCCGGGGGCCGGGTGCGCTCCGTGCCGCCCTCGGCCGGGCTGCCGACGCCGGGCGGCTATCTTCACGTGATGTGGGAACAGGCGGAGTGGCGCGACGGAACCCCGCACGAAATCGAGCGGTCGTCACCCCGGCTCGGGCTCCCGATGCCGACGCTGGTGCTTCGCGCCGTGCCTTACCTGCGGTGGAGCGACACGACCATCCACACCCAGGCGGGGACGCGCTACCGGCTCGTCCTGCAGAACGACGATCCCACCTCCGCGCACGCCATGCACCTGCACATGACGAGCGGCCACGGCCACGGCGGGGGAGGGCATGGGGGAGCGCAGGGGGGCGACGGGCAGCAGGGTGAGTGCGTTCGTTGAACAACTTCCCTGCGGGCATCCGTACGAGGTCGAACAACTCATCTATTGCAACGCCACGTACCCGTACTACCGCTGGTTCCTTCCGGAGTCCCGCGCCGTGCGCGCGGAGCAGGTGCTACGTGCCGGTGGCCCCGAAACCGGCCCAGTGGTGCCCCGCGGCGCACGCGACACGACGGCGCGCCGGGGAGCACGTGGCGCGCGGGTGCATGGGCTATCCGCCGCTCGGGGCCTCCCCTGGCGGGTCCTCGGGCCCCGCCAGGGGAAGGTACAGGGTAAAGGTGGTTCCCTGGCCCGTCTCGCTATCAACCCAGATGTACCCGCCCGAGTGCTTGACGATGCCGTAAACGATCGAAAGCCCCAGCCCGGTGCCCTTTCCCTCCGCTTTCGTGGTGAAGAATGGGTCGAAGATGCGCTCGCGAGCTTCCGGGGCAATCCCCTCGCCCGTGTCGGCGAACCTCACCACCGCGTAGCTCCCGGGAGCGATCCGGAAGCCTCCTCCGTCCTGTGCCTTCGCCACGTCGCGCAGCTCCGTGCCCACGGTCAGCGTCCCCCCGCCGGCCATGGCGTCGCGCGCGTTGCCCGCCAGGTTCATCACGACCTGGTCGATCTGCCTGGGGTCCGCCACCACCGCCAGCGGCCCCGGCCAGAACTCCTTTCGCACCGTGACCGCGCTCCCGATCAAACGCCCGGACAGGTGCAGGGCCTCGTGCAGGGTCGCATTCAGCTCCACCCGCTGCGGCTGAACGGCGTTGATGCGGGTGAAGCCCAGCAGTCGCCTGGTCAGCGCGCCAGCCACGTTCAGGGCACGGATGATCTCGTCCGCGTCGCCGTGCTCCGGCGTGCCTGGGTTCAGCTGGCCAAGCAGGAGCTCGGCGTTGCCGCGGGCGACGGTGAGCAGGTTGTTGAAGTCGTGCGCGATGCCGCTCGTCAGGCGCCCGATCACCTCCAGCCGGCCGGCGTGCTGCAGCTGCTGTTCCAGCTGCTGGTTCTGCGCCTGCAGCCTGCGCTGAAGAAAGTGCACGTCCAGCACATTCTGCACGCGGAGGACCGCTTCTACGGGATCGAACGGCTTTGTGACGAAGTCCCGCGCGCCGCCGGCCAACGCGCGCCTGCGCGCCTCGGGTGAGAGGTCGCCGGTGAGCACCAGCACCGGCGGCACGCGCGCCGCCGGCAGTTCGGCCATTTGCCGCATCACCGCGAACCCGTCCACGTGGGGCATGTGCAGGTCCAGCAGCAGCAGGTCTACCCCGCCCTCCGCCACCCGCGGGGTCACGGCGCGCGAGTCGGTGACCGTCTGCACCGAGCGGTAGCCCGCGCCGGTCAGGATGCGCTTGAGCACGTGCAGGTTGGCCGGTTCGTCGTCGACGGCCAGCACGCGGGCATTGGGGTGCGAAGCGGGGGGCAGCGTCATCAGGAACTTTCGAGCGCGCGAGAAGTCCGGCGCGGCGGTGCCGGGGCGCGTGCAAGGCGCGTCGTCAGGGCGCGGTGACCTTGAGTGGAGCCGCAGCGCCGGCGCGGTGGGCGTGCCGCGTCCTCCACGCGGGGAGAGGGCCGGCATGCGCCGGATCCCGCTCGGGCGCGGAGGCAGTATACACAGGCACCGGCGACGCCGCTATTCTCCGGCGCCCGGAACAGTACCGCGGACGAACGACCTTGCGCATGCCCCGGCCGGATCGATTCTCCCCTCCCTCTCACCGCGTGCGCTGCCGTGTCCGGCGTTGTAGCACGCTGCTGAGGCGATCGCTTTTCCGCGCCGACGTGTTGCGCAGCGATGATCATTTCGAGGTGTCCGAGAACGAGACAGCGCCCGGTTTTCGGTCGGGGTGCGGGATCATGGCGGTTCCACGCCGTTCCGCCACTGCATCAGGGGTGCAGTGTGGCGTACCGGGGCGCAGTACATTTGCAGTAGTGATATGCTAAATGACGGGTGGGCAACGATTTGCCCGTGCTCTACTTCTGGTGCGGTCCTTGCTCCTTTGCACGCGGAAGCCCGGCTCGTCCCACACGAGGCCCCCTCACGATACCCGGTATGCGCGTTATGGAGTTTCGACTGGCTGAACTTCGTGGAACTCCGTTGCGGCGGGCCGTAGACCCTGCGCCCGGCCCCGTCGGTGCGCCGCAGGGCCTCATTCCTCCCGACATGCTCGCGGGGACGAAGATCCTGATCGTAGACGATGAGGCGGCGAACCTTCTGGTGCTGTCCCGCGTGCTGGAGCGCGCGGGTTGCACTGACTTCCAGTCCACCACCAGTCCCGTCGAGGCGCTGGCGATGTACAGGCAGTTCCGTCCGGACCTGATGCTGCTCGACATGCGCATGCCGGGGATGGACGGCTCCGAGGTCCTTGCTCGGCTCCGTGACGTCCGGGCCGAGCGGGCGTTGCATCCGGTCGTGGTTCTGACCGGCGACCCGTCTACCGAGGCGCGTCAGCATGCGCTCGCTGCCGGGGCGAGCGATTTCGTAGCCAAGCCCTTCGACTTCTCGGAGGTCCTCCTGCGGATGGGCAACCTGCTCGAGGTGCGCCGCCTGTACATCCAGCAGAAGGAGCACAACGAATCGCTTGAGCGGGTAGTGGCGGCACGCACGGCAGAGCTGCAGGTCGACATCGCCCGGCGGCAGGCGGTGCAGCGCGAACTTGAGGCTTCGGAGAAGAAGTACCGCCATCTCGTCGAGAAGGCCACCGACCTGATCGTGGAAACGGATATGGCAGGCGGGATAAGCTACGCGAACGCGGCGGCGGAGGCGTTCCTCGGCGTGGAGCCCGGCAGGGTCGCAGGCCTGGCCTACCTGCGGTTCGTGGCGCCACACGCGCGCCGCCGCGTGCTCCGGCACTTCGTACGGCAGCGCAGGGAGAACCACTCCGTCTCGTACCTGGAGGTCCCCGTCACGACGGCTGAAGGGCAGGAGCGCTGGCTCGGCGTCAACGCCCGACTGACACTCGAACGGCACGGCGTGGTATCCGTCCAGGCCGTCGCCCGGGACATTACCGCCCGCCGGGAGCTCGACCGGATGAAGGACGAGTTCATCGCGGTCGCGAGCCACGAACTGCGAACTCCGCTGACCTCCGTTCGCGCAGCCCTGTCGCTTCTTGCGTCCGGTATCCTGGACAGTCGGCCTGAGCGAGCAAAGGAAACGCTGGCACTCGCGAGTCGCAACGTCGACCGCCTGGCGCGACTCGTGAACGACATGCTCGACCTGGAACGGCTGGGTTCCGGCGAAGAGCGCCTCGTGCGGCAGCCGTACGCGGCTGGTGAGGTGATCGCCCAGGCAACGGAAACGATCGCCGCGGTCGCGTCTTCAGCCGACGTGATGATCGTTGCGGAGCAGACGGATCTGATCGCCAACTTCGACCCGGATCGGATACTCCGGGTGCTCGTGAACCTGCTTTCGAACGCCATCAAGTTCTCACCGCCGGGGGGCTGTGTCTGGGTGAAGGCGGAGGGCACGTCCGCCGGGACGGTTATCTCCGTCCGCGACAACGGTCGAGGGATCCCGCCCTCCCACCTTGACGCCGTGTTCGGCCGGTTCTCGCAGGTGCAGATGTCGGATTCGCGGGAAAAGGGCGGCGCGGGCCTCGGGCTCGCCATCTGCCGGTCGATCGTGCAGCAGCATGGGGGCGAGATCTGGGCGGAGAGCCGGGGCGAGGGGACGGGGGCGACGTTCCGTCTGCGGCTTCCCTGAACTTTGTCCTCCTACTCCGGAAAGACCGGGAGGATTCGGCGTCTGACGCTTCTCCGGTCCGGACGAGTCGCCGGAGTCCGCCCATTCCGAGGGCTCGCAGCGTCTCAGAGCGTGACGTCTCGGGACCTCCTGCTCCCCGAGCCACGGCGGCGTCGGCGCGCTGGCCCAGGGCTACTACGGTCTGCTCAACCTCTCGGCGCTGCTGCTGCCGATGGCGGCCTCCCACGAGGGGCTCGAGCCGCGTGAGCTGCTGACCCAGATCGCCCTCGTGATCGCTCGCGAGCCGGAGGAGCCGCTCTAGCGCGTCACCCGGAGCACGAGGGCGGCCGAGGGCTCGTCAGGATCGTCGGCGTCCACGACGGCGAGCAGCTCGAGCCCCGTCTCGTCGGCCGACCGCAGGGCCAGCCCCTCGACCTTGAGAACCCGCCCGCCGACCTCGGGCAGCGCGCACAGGGCGCCGACCCCGTCGCCGTGCAGGACCGCCAGGGCGGTGGCCACGACGGGGCCGTCGTCGTAGGGGTTGGGCGTGTCCTCCGCCGCGGCGCTCACCAGCACCGTGCCGTCGGACATCGCGAGCGCGTCGGTGACCGCCAGCACGACGCCCTTCTCGGTCCCGAGGTCGTAGGAGCGCACCGCCCCCAGCGGCACCTCCCCCGGCGCGGCGAAGACGGCCAGCAGGGCGTCGAGGTCGACCTCCACGCTGGACGAGGGCAGGCTCGCCGCTCCGCGCTGGAACCACCGCAGCGCACCGTCGACGACGCAGGCACCCTCGAGGTT
>JAHWJV010000084.1 GCA_019348265.1 Gemmatimonadota bacterium | reverse complement strand
TATCCAGGATCGACGTCGATTCCGGCCCCACCCGGAACACCCTGCTCCCCGACGCCACGGCCGAGGTGCGGCGCCGCCTGCGCGACTTCGCCAAGGCGCGCGGAGTCAAGGTCGAGCTCGCCCCCGACCTCCCCTGGGTGGAGGTCCCCGCGGCGGCCGTGGAGCTCGCGCTGTCGAACTACCTCACCAACGCCGTGAAATACCACGATCCTTCGCACCCGGACTGCTGGGCGCGGGTCGAGGGCGAAGTGCGAGGCGACGGTGAGACGTGCGAGATCGTGGTACGCGTGCGGGACAACGGGCTCGGAGTGCCGCCCGAATCTCGCGCGAAGCTCTTCGAGCGCTTCTTCCGCGTGCATCCCGCCACCGGCGAGGAGGGCTCCGGCTTCGGTCTCTCGCTCGTGCGGGAGACCATCGAGGCCGCTGGCGGCCGTGCCTGGGCCGAGTTCCCGCCCGAAGGCAGCATCTTCGCCTTCTCCGTTCCCTGCCCGGCGGGATGGGCGCCGGGGAGTCAATTATGAATGATGAATTTGAATTGAACTCACCGCCATTCATCATTCCCTCGTCTAAAGGCGGGGACGAGGGGTCGCCGTCGACACCGCCTGGGTCGCGCTGTAGCTTTCGCCGTTCGGAAGCCATCGGGCCTTAAGCCTCCATTCTCCCCACGCCGCTATGCTCATCGGTAGAATTGCGCTCGCTCTCGCGGCCCTTATCCTGCCCGGCCCTGTCGACCTGGAGGCCCAGGGCCGGGGCGGATCGAGGCAGCCGCCGTTCACCGTGGTGGAGGCCTCGATCCCCGAGATGCAGGAGGCCATGCGTGAAGGCCGCATCACCTCTCACGAGATCGTGACGCAGTACCTCGTACGGATCGCTACCTATGAGGATCGGCTGAACGCGGCGATCACCGTGAATCCCCAGGCGCTGGAGACAGCCGCCGAGCGCGACCGGGAGCGCGCAGCCGGGAAGATCCGGGGCCCGCTCCATGGTATCCCGATCGCGGTGAAGGACAACATCCACACCCTCGACATGCCGACCACCGGGGGAGCCCTCGCGTTCGACGGGTTCATTCCACCGTACGAGGCGACCCTGGTGAGGAACCTTCGCGAGGCGGGAGCCATCATCATCGCCAAGACGATGATGACCGAGCTCGCGAACTGGGTGGCCACGGGGATGCCGACGAATTACAACGCGCTCACCGGGTACGGGATGAATCCGTACGATCCCCGTCGCGATCCGCGCGACGTGACCTTCGATGGGAGGCCCGCGCTCGCTCCGGGCGGCTCCAGCTCCGGGGCCGGTACCGCGGCGAACTTCTGGACCGCCAACGTGGGGACGGAGACCTCCGGATCGATCCTCAATCCGGCGAGCCAGAACATGCTGGTCGCGATCAAGCCCACCGTCGGCCGGGTGAGTCGGCACGGGGTCATCCCCATCACCGCCGACCAGGACACGCCGGGCCCCATGGCGAAGAGCGTGACGGATGCGGCCATTCTGCTCGGGGTGCTGGAGGGCGCACGAGCGGATGCGAACGACGCGGCGACCACCACCTGCACGCGTTTGCCAGTTCCAGACTACACGGGCTTCCTGCGCGCGGACGGGCTGCGCGGCGCCCGGATCGGAATACCGCGGGCATTCTTCTACGAGCCGATAACCCTGGCTGGTGATACGGCCGCGCGGGGTGGGCTCGGCCCCGCTCACAGAGAGCTTCTCCGGGAAGCGATTGCGGTGCTGCGGGAGCAGGGCGCGATCATCGTCGATCCGGCCGACATCCCGAGTGTCGTGTCCCCCGATCCCAAGGCGAACATCCTGCGCTGGCCGGTCTGCTCCGGTGAGGCGAACGCGAAGGGCAAGGACGCGAACTGCTCGGTGACGTTCAAGTACGGGATGAAGCGCGATTTCGAGGCGTGGCTGCGCTCGCTCGGTCCGACCGCTCCGGTCCGCACGCTCACGGAGCTCCGGCAGTGGAATCTGGCGCATCAGCGGGCCGGCGCGCTGAAGTACGGGCAGGCGCAGCTGGATATCTCGGACGAGATGAACGTCGAGGCGGACCAAGCCCGTTATCGTGCGGATCGCGCGAAGGACTTGCGGCTGAGCGCGACCGAGGGGATCGACGCGGTGATGGACCGGTTCCGCCTCGACGCCCTGCTCTTCCCGGGGCCCAACGGCGCGGCGATCGGCGCGAGACCGGGTTATCCGTCGGTGATCGTTCCCTTCGGCTTCATTCAGGTTTCTCCCGCATCATCCTTTCCGGCCGGGTTCGATCCCCGACCCGCGCCCTTCGGCGTGACTTTTACCGGGAGACCATGCGCAGAGCCGCGGCTGATCGAGCTGGCGTACGCCTTCGAGCAGGCGACGCGCCGTCGAACCCCGCCGAGTGCGACGCCCTAGGCGGCTGGCCGACTCTCAAACCACGCTGAGCTTCCACTCCCCGCGCCTGAAGAGCAGGCCGCTGAGGACCGCCACGCTGGAGAAGGCGAGGGTGATGGACAGGAAAACGCCCGTCGGGCCTAAGCCGAGCCCGTGAGCGAGCAGCCAGGCCAGCGGGATCTCGAAGAGCCAGAAGCAGACGAGGTTCAACATGGTAGGCGTCCAGGTGTCGCCCGCGCCGTTGAACGACTGCGTGAGCACCATGCCGTAGGCGTAGAAGAAGAACCCCGCACTGACGATGCGGAGGCATTGCACGGCGTACGCGCTGGTCGTCGGGTCGCCGCCGAACAGCGACACGATGGGGACGGCGGCGATCATGAAGAGCACACCCACGGAGCCGAGGAAGTACAGGTTCATGCGGCCCGCCATCCAGACGGCGCGCTCGGCCCGGTCCGGGTCGCGCGCTCCGAGCGCCTGACCCACCATCGTCGATGCCGCGTTCGCGAGGCCCCAGGCAGGCAGCAGCCCGAAGAGCACGATGCGGATGGCGATCGTGTACCCCGCGAGCGCCTCGCTCCCGAACCCGGAGATGATGCGCACCAGCGCGATCCAGCTAGCGGTGCTGACGAATACCTGGAACATCCCCGTGCCCGAGAGGCGCAGCAGGCGACCCATCAACTCGACGCGAAGGCGCAGGTGCCGCGCGCGCACGCGCAGGCGCCCCGAGCCGTACAGCAGCACGGCGAGCTGAAGGAGCACCGCCACGCTGCGCCCGGTCGTCGTCGCCACGGCCGCGCCGGTGACTCCCAGCTCCGGGAACGGCCCTAGCCCGAAGATGAAGAGGGGGTCCAGGACCAGGTTGATGCCGTTCGCGAGCCACAGCACCCGCATCGCGATCGCCGCGTCCCCGGCTCCGCGGAAGGCCGCGTTCAGCACGAAGAGGAGCAGCACCGCCGCATTGCCTCCGAGCACGATCGCGGCGAACGGCGCGCCGACGCGTACCACCTCCGCGTCCGCTCCCATCAGCTGCAGAAGCCGCGGCGCGTTGAGCGCCCCGAAGACCCCGATCAGCAGCGAGATGGCGGCCCCGAGCATGACGGCCTGCACGGTCGAGACGGCCGCCTCCTCGGGGTTTCCCTCGCCCACGCGCCGAGCGACCATCGCGGTTACGCCGATCCCCAGGCCCATCGCCACCGTGTAGATCAGCGCCAGCAGCGACTCCGTGAGCCCCACGGCGGCTACCGCGCTCGACCCGAGCTGCGACACGAAGAAGATGTCGACGACGGCGAACAGCGACTCCATCACCATCTCCAGCACCATCGGAACCGCCAGCAGCACGATGGCGCGGCCGAGCCGCCCCTGCGTCGGATTTCCCCCGCGTCCGCGCAGCGCGTCCCATACCACCCCGACCCAGTATCCCGCGGCGGCACGGCCCGCGCGCTCTTCCCCCGTAACCATAACGCCTCGTATCGCTGAAAAAGAATCGGCCCCCCGGGAGCACCGGGGGGCCGATTCGGCTGCTAGGCACGAACCCGATTCCCTTACCGCGCTCTCCCCACCGGGTAGAACGTAGACGCCTCGAGCCCGCCCGCGACCTCGAATCGGTCGCGCATGCCCATGTCGGTCCCCGGGAGGACCGAGACGGCGGCGCTGAGTGAATCGGTATGGTTGATCATGGCTTCAACGGGGGTGCGTGGCTCGAGCGCGCAAGCTATGCCCCTGCTCGGCTGAGGTCAATCTTTCCGTGTTGTGCCGCACGACCCGCTGAATACCGCGTTTGACTTTGCCGAACGCCTTTCGGTAGCTTGCTGAAGCCCGACGAGCCCTCCTCCCCTTCCCGGCGCGGGCGCTCCGCGGTGAGCGCGCCAGATCCTCCGGTTCATGCAAGAGTCGGCGCCCGCCTCTCCCTCAGAAAAGCTATCGATGCGATCTGCGATCTTCGTACTCGTTGTAGGTGTCGCGGCCGGGGGCTGCGCACCGGGAGCGCGCCAGCCCACCAACAAGGCACCTGAGCCGCGCGCTGGACCGGTGGCCTCAGGGGATGCGTTCCCATCCGCGTATGTCCCGTTTCCATCGACGCCGACTCTGATCCGGGGCGGGACCATACTCACGGCCGCCGGCGACGTGATACCGGGCGGACAGGTGCTCATGGTCGACGGGAAGATCGCGGCGGTGGGTGCGCACGTCGACGCGCCGGCGGGGGTGACCGTCGTCGAAGCGACAGGAAAGTACGTCACGCCTGGCCTGATCGACGATCACTCGCACCTCGGCGCCGGCCCCAGCCCCGCCGTTCCGGCGCTGGCCAACGTCAACGAGCGGACGAACCCCAGCACTCCGGAGGTCTGGGTCGAGCACTCCGTCTGGCCCCAGGACCCCGGCTTCAACCGAGCACGAGCGGGCGGGATCACGACGTTGCAGATCCTCCCCGGTTCGGCGAACCTGATCGGCGGGCGCAGCGTCGTACTGCGAAACGTGCCCGCGCGCACTGTCCAGGAGATGAAGTTTCCCGGAGCCCCATACGGGATGAAGATGGCATGCGGCGAGAACCCGAAGCGCGTGTACGCCACCCGAGGCCCTTCGACATTGATGGGGAACGTAGCGGGATACCGAGCGGCGTTCATCCGTGCGAGGGAGTACAAGAAGCGTTGGGACGACTGGGAAAAAGCCGGGCGGGATTCCACCAAGATCCCCGCGCTGGATCTCGGGATGGAAACGATGAAGGGCGTGCTCGAAGGGACGATTCTCATCCACAATCACTGCTATACTGCCGAGCAGATGCAGATCCAGATGGACGTCTTCCGCGAGTTCGGCGTCCGGCCGAGATCGTTCCATCACGCGGTGGAGGCGTACAAGATCGCCGATCTCCTGGCTCGCGACAGTGTCTCCGTCTCCATCTGGGCGGATTGGTGGGGGTTCAAGATGGAAGCATGGGACGCGGTGAACGCCAACCTGGCGCTGGTGCAGCAGGCAGGAGCCCGCGCGATCGTCCATTCGGATGACGCGAACGGGATCCAGCGCCTCAACCAGGAGGCGGCGAAGGGGATGCTCGCCGGGCGGGAGATCGGAATCCAGGTGACCGACGACCAGGCGATTCGCTGGGTCACGGCGAATCCCGCATGGGCGCTGGGAATCCAGGACAGGGTGGGGACTCTCGAGGCGGGAAAGATCGCCGACGTGGTGGTCTGGGACCGGTATCCGTTCAGCGTCTACGCGCGCGCCGAGAAGGTGTTCATCGACGGCGCCCTGGTGTACGACCGAACCGACCCGAGCCGACAGGCGGTCTCGGATTTCGAGCTCGGGGTCTTTCCAGGGGAGAGTCGCTGATGCGCTTTCAATGCACGCTTGCCGCGGTAGCCGTCGCCTTCGCGGTTCCTGTAGCGCCGCTCGCGGCGCAGGTCATCGCCATCGAGGGAGGGACCGTTTACACGATGGCCGGCCCGCCGATCGAGAACGGGACCGTGCTGATCCGTGATGGAAAGATACTCGCGGTGGGTGTCGGCATCTCGGTGCCGAATGGCGCGCGCCGGATCGACGCGCGCGGGAAAATCGTGACCCCGGGACTGTTCGAATCGAGCACGCACATTGGGCTCGCGGAGGTGGACGCCGTGGAGACCACGAACGACTTCGTAGCGCAGGGGCCGGCGGGAACAGCCACCTCCGACCTGATCACCGCCGCGTTCAACGTGGCAGACGGGATCAACCCCGCCTCGATGGTCATTCCCGTGACCCGGATCTCCGGCGTGACCACCACGGTGACGCGCCCCGAAGGTGGACTGGTCGCCGGGCAAGGCGTGGTCATCGACCTGGCGGGTTCGCGGCTGGACGACATGCTCGTGAAGAGCCCGGCCGCGATGTTCGCCTCCCTTGGGGATGCCTCGCGGGTAGCGGGTGGCGGCGCCCGCGCAGGGGCGACGCTTCGGCTACGTGAGGTCCTGGACGACGCGAAGCAGTACGCCGCGCGCAGAACCGCCTTCGAGCGGAATGAGACGCGGGACTTCGCGGAGAGCCGCCTCGACCTCGAGGCGCTAATTCCCGTCGTCGAGGGGCGCCTTCCCATAGCCGTGGAGGCTCACCGCGCTTCCGACATCCGGACGGTGCTCCGCATCGCGGACGAGTACAGGCTGAAGCTCATTCTACTCGGCGCGACCGAGGGGTGGATGGTGGCGGGCGACATCGCGAGCGCGCGCGTGCCGGTGGTCGTCAAGGCTCTGGATGACCTTCCCGCCTCATTCGAGCGCCTGGGCGCGCGACTCGAGAACGCCGCGCTATTGCGAGCCGCAGGCGTGTTGGTGGCGATCACCACCAATACGACCCACGACGCCCGCAATCTGAAGCAGGAAGCGGGCAACGCCGTGGCCAATGGCCTCCCCTACGAGGAGGCGCTGCGGGCGATCACCCTCTACCCGGCCCAGATCTGGGGTGTGGCGGACACGCATGGCTCGCTCGAGGCCGGCAAGGTGGCGGACGTCGTGGTCTGGGATGGCGATCCGCTCGAGCTGCTGACCCGCGTGAACGCAGTGATCATCGGTGGACGTCCGATACCGCTGGTGAGCCGCCAGACGGAGCTGCGCGACCGATACCGGGACCCCGCCGCCGCACGCCGTGCGTACGGGGCGGATGCGGCGCCGTAGCTGCCGCCGATCACCGATCGACCGTCGGAAGATTCGCACTCCGTCGCGACTAGGCGAATGAGCGGTGAGGGAGAAGTTCACTTGAAGCGAAAAGTCCGACACCGGAGTGTCGGACTTTTCGCTTTGCCGGCGGCGGGTAGGCTCATCAGGGATTGAGCCAGTAGCTCGCCTTCAGCACCAGGACGTTGCTCGCGGGAGCGTCGAAGAGCGAGCGGCTCGCCCCGCCGATGTCGAAGTCCGAGAGTAGCTCGTCGTTGAGGCGCTCCTGCTGCCAGACGAGGTACAGCGTGCTACCGGGGCGATACTCCCAGCGCAGCACCGCGTTGCCGCGGAGCGAGCGGGTGGTGAAGCTGCGGTCCGGCGCTTTGCCGGAGTACGGCTCGAATTCGTAGCTCCGCGGGCGCGCCAGGAAGGTGGGCGCGCGGTACTCTCCATTGGAGACCAGCGGCTGCGCGTACAGCTCGAAGGTGAGGTCCGGGTTGAAGGTGTAATTGAAGCGCGTCACCACCCCGAGCTCCGTCTGGTCCAGCGGAGCGAAGACATAGCGCCGCCCGAAGGTGGCGGTCATCGCTGGATCGTTGATCGACGTTACGTACTGCGCGTCCTGGTGGATCTTGGTGTAGCTCGGCCCGAGGGAGAGATTCCACGTGGGCGAGGTGTTGATGTCGAGGGTCAGCTCTACGCTGCGGGCCCAGCTCCCACCCTCGTCGCCCAGGAAGCCGAAATCGAGCTCACCACCAATGGGCTTGCGGGGATCGCTCTCGAGGCTGAGACGTCCCATGTAGCTAGCCGGCCTGATAGCGAGTGGACCACCGCGCGTGAGGCGATCGTCAATCCGCTCGAAGTTGTAGCCGAGACTCGCGTCGAAGCCCCAGTAGCTGGTGTGCTGCGTCATGATGAACGCGCGAACGGCCTTCTCGATGAAGTCGCCGTCGAAGTTCTGAGCGACCTCCGGCAGGAGGGAGACGCTGTAGCTGCGGAGCACCGGGCCCGGGCGGCGTTCGTTGTAGCTGATGCGGCCGTTGACGGCCCTCCGGTCCGATCGCTGCTGGAAACCCATGTCGTTGATCTCGTAGCCGGGCGAGATGAACGAGGCAGCGAGGTTGCCGGTCCAGTGGAGCCCGGAGGCCTTCCGCAGGTCGATCTGGCCGGCCATACCGCCGAGTGAAGTAGCGTTCGGGTCGAGCTCCACGTGCCCGGCGTCGGGGCGGTTGAAGTAACGGGCGGAGCTGCGCTGCGTCAGCGTGATCGCACCCTCGCTACCCCTGACCTGGCTGCCGGCGACGAAGCCGACGAAGTTCCAGACCCGGTTCGCGAACTCGTGGTTGAAGTCGATGCCGCCGGTGTAAGCGGCGGATCGCAGCGCCGCTCCGACGCGATCCACGTCGGTCCTGCGATTCACCGCCGTCACGATTCCGCCGATGGAGCTCTGGCCGCGGCGCATCTCGCGGTTCACCCGCGTCAGGAAGTAGTTGGTCATCGGCTCGACGACCGCCGACTGGCCTACCCCGTCTCGGTCGAGGTACCGCGCATTCTCCTCACCCGTGACCGCCTCCAGGATCCCGAGCGACCATCCCCCCGCGGTCTTGCCAGAGATCTTGGCGGCGCCGAGGATGCCGGTGGTGCCGGGTATGTCGGACGGCTGGGTCGGAACGCCGAGCTGAGGGACCCGCCCGATCCGGCGCGAGTAGAGCAGCCCGGTGGCGGCGCCCAATCCTATGACGGTCGGCGCGAAGCGGAAGTTGCTCGCTCCCTCGACGAAGAAAGGGCGCTTTTCTTCCAGCCGCGTTTCGAACGCGCTCAGGTTGATGATCGCCGGGTCCACCTCCACCTGCCCGAAGTCCGGGTTGATGGTCGCGGAGAGGGTGAGGTTCGAGGTGATCCGATAGCGCGCGTCGAGCCCGGCGTTGACATCGGCCTCGCGGTCGCTGACGAACGGATTGGATGCGGTCGCCTTGAACTGACCCTGGCTCAGCACGTATGGCATCAGCTCGAGCGGCCGGCCCGGGCGGATGCCGCGGAGCCCGGTCAGGTCCCCGAACACCGGCACGCCGCCCGGCCGCGACTTCGGGGTGAAAGCGAACAGGTCGAGCTCCTGATTACGGTCGATGATCCGTTCGATCTGGAAACCCCAGGTCTGCTCGTCCGCCGGGGTGAAACGCAGCTGGCTGAACGGAATGCGCAGCTCGGCGGTCCACCCTCCATCATCGGTGGTCGCGGCCGCGTCCCATACGGCGTCCCACGCGAGCTCGCCATCGCTCCCGGCAAACCCACCGCCACCGCCTGGCTGGCCACCTCCGCCTCCCCCGCCGGGAGCTCCGCCGCCCCCGCCCCCACCGGGTCCGCCACCGCCGCGTCTCATGTAGATGTCGCCGGCAATGGTCGCGTCTCGCCGAACACCGGCGGGGTTCACGTCGAAACGGAAGGCATTGCGGCGATCCCGAAAGCTGTCGAAGCTGATTCGGAACCAGTCGGACGACGTGATCGGCATATCGCGTCGGCCGAGGCGGGACGTGACGCCCGACCGGTCATGCATCCGCGCGGCCACGTAGATCGCCTCGTTGTCGTATGCGATGCGCACCTCGGTCGCCTCACTCGCGGGCCGCCCTTCGTCCGGGTCGCGCTGGGTGAAGGTGTTGATGACCGGCGCCTGCGCCCAGACCGCATCGTCGAGACGCCCGTCAACTTGCGGCGCCGCGGTAATTCGCACCGCCGACGCGGTCACCGCCGCTGAGGCAGGGCTTCCGCCTGAACCGGCCTCCGGTGCGGTGACGGAGGCCTGTGCCCACGCGCCGATGGGCGTCAGCGCGAGCAGGGCGATCGGAATCAAGTGCTTCATTGCGGCGGCAAACCTGTTGAATGATGGCGGTAGCGACCCGACGGCCGCGAAAAATGACCGTCAAAACAAGACTACGCCGCTCGCTCGCCGTACAGCGCGAGGATCGGCGTGGCTGGACACAGAACGCAAAACCCGCCCAGAACCAGAAGTTCGTCAACGCGCGCGCCTGTCCCTCCGTTCTTTACACCTACCCTGCCGCAGCCGTTGGGTCGTCCGTCGTCGGGTGGGGGAGGAAGAGTATGCGGGATGCCAGACCAGCCGCGGCTTAGGTCCGCAGAACGTCGGGTGCCTCGACGACGTCCGGAAGCGAGCGGCACCAGCGCAGGAGCCCCACGAGGTACTCGGGGTCGTCGAGGTCGAAGCGCGGGTCGGTCGCGGCGCGGTGCCGGATCCGGGAGAGCGCCGCGGTCGAACCGCCCGCCAGCATTCCCCAGCGCGTCACGAAGTACAGCCGGTCCATAAAGAACCCGTTTGCGGGCTCCCGGACGAAGAGTGCGAACGAACCCTGGTCCACCCTGAACTGCTCGTCG
>JAHWJV010000083.1 GCA_019348265.1 Gemmatimonadota bacterium | reverse complement strand
GAGGTTCTCGACCGGCCAGCTCATCGCCGCGAATCGCGAGGCAGGGACATTGAATCGGGCGGTCTGACCCTTCAGCGTCGCTTCCATCTGGAAAGTGCGCGTCGCCTCGACGCCGTCGTCAGCGATAATGTCCGCCGTGATGCGGGCGTCGAAATTGGCGAGCGGAACCGGCACGGAGCCATCGGACGTCGGTTTGTTCCAGACGATGCCGCGACCGTTGGCGGAGTAAGGGGAGGCACGGGCGTCCTGCGGTGGGCGGCGCAACTCCGGCGCGGCGTACGAGAGAAGGTCGTCGACGGAGTGCCCCGCCGCGATATAGTCGTCCAATCCCGTCTTCGCCGCGCCGTCGCCGGCAGGCAGGTAGACGACGAGGACCGTCGCCCGCCGAGCCTCGAGCAACAATTTCAGCCGGGCGAGCGCCCCGTACACCGCTGACTTCTCCATCACGTCGGAGTCAAATACGATGTAGACCCGACGCTCGTTCAAGGCAACGGACTCCCAATCGGCCAGAGCCGTCAACCCTCCGTGCTCATTGCTCCCCGCCAGTTCCAGACCCCCAACAGTGCGATGCAGCAGAGTCCGAGCGATACGGCCGCGTCGGCCTTCCTAGCACCCTCGGTGATGAAGAGCGACACGCTCGGGTCGGCGAGCTGGTGCCGGATGGGGCGAGGCACGTCCAGGCACATGCCAGAGCGGGCGGGCGTCTCGTACTTCAGTGCCTTGCCTCTGGTAACGCGCGGCTGATCGGGCCGATGCTGGTACGTCTTTATCTCGCCGTCTACGCCGTACACCGGCACCAGAAGCGTGGGGACGTTGCTCTGGGAGGAACTAAAGCCGAGCCGAATCAGGTCCGCCTTCGTCGTGACCGTACGATATCCGCGCGCCTCGGCTACGTCGGGCGCGATCTCGCGCTCCCCTCGATCAGCGCCGCAGGGTTCGGGAGCAGACTACGGCTAGCGGTCGGCACGCACCGCCTCCAGCGTTGCCGTCGCGGCGGCGTCCAGCGCTCTTCGGATGAGATCGCTGAGGGAGAGCTGCGCGGTCCTGGCTGCGGCCTCCAGAAGCCGGCGGTCCTCGGGCGTCACCCGGACAGCCAGGCGTTCGGTGTGGTGGGGCCCGTAAGTGTTGGGCACGGTCGCTCCCTGGTGTAAACGAAAAGGGGCTACTACCGCGCGATCGCGCGGTAGTAGCCCCTCAGTCACGTCCCCGGCGGACGAGCCGCCATCGGTTGTTCGACGCTGCAGCGGGACTCCGGGCAGGAGCCGTTTCCACCGCGCTATGGTAGCAATATTGCTCCGCGTCGAACTGTTGTCAACCGCGTTGCGCCTGCACTAACGGGCTCGTACAGTAGAGATAGCGATAGCACGTTCACTATCAACGGACGGTGATTGTATGGCGGACACACAGCAACTCGGAGTGCGGATTCCGGCCGACCTCTACCGGGACCTAAAGGTCATGTCCGAGCGACGGGGCGTGCCCATCGCCTGGATCGTCGTGGACGCGATCAAGCTTCATCTGGCGCGACTAAACAAGCAGGCAGGGTGACATGGGTCGGAAGCCGAAGGCATGGAGCAAGATTATCGAAGAGGCGGGACTGAAGGTACAAAACTCTCTATACATATCTGACAAATCCGACAAACCCGACAATAGGCATATCGGGTATGTGGGCGTCTGCCGGGCCGCCCCTCGCGGGGTAAAAACGCTCGCCGGACCCAATCCGGACACACCCCTCCGGTAGGCGCTGCGAAGGGGACAGTTTAGGAATCGCGCTACACATTGAAGCGGAATAAAAGGATATCCCCGTCCTTCACCACGTACTCCTTCCCTTCTGAGCGCATCAGCCCCTGATCCCGCGCGGCCTTCACGCTGCCGAGACGGGCGAAGTCGTCATAGGCGACCGTCTCGGCGCGGATGAAGCCGCGCTCGAAGTCGCTATGGATCACGCCCGCGGCCTCGGGCGCCCTGGCGCCGATGGGTATCGTCCAGGCTCGAACTTCCTTTTCGCCCGCGGTGAAGTAGGTCTGCAGGCCGAGCAGGCGGTACCCCTCGCGGATGAGGGTGTGGAGGCCCGGCTCCGTCAGTCCGAGGCTGGATAGGAACTCGCCGCGCTCCTCGGGAGGCAATTCCGACAGCTCCGACTCGATCCGGCTCGACACGGGGATCACGTGCGCCGTTTCGCCGCTCTCCTCGACCGCGGCGCGAAGCGCGCGCACGTGATCGTTGTCGCCCTCCGGAAGGTCACTCTCCGCGACGTTGGCGAGGTACAGAACCGGCTTGGCGGTGAGCAGGTTGAAGGAGCGCATCACGCGATCCTCCTCCTCGTTCACCTGGACGGCGCGCGCCGCCTCACCGCGGGAGAGTGCTTCCTGAAGGCGCTCGAGGACGCCGAGCTCCAGCACCGCCTCCTTGTCGCCGGTGCGCGCGGATTTGCGGACGCGCTCCAGCCGCTTCTCAACCACCCCGAGGTCTGCCAGAGCGAGCTCGAGGTCGATCACGTCCCGGTCGCGCACCGGGTCTACGGATCCCATCACGTGCACCACGTCAGGATCGTCGAAACAGCGGACCACGTGCACCACCGCATCCGTCTCGCGGATGTTGGTGAGGAACTGGTTCCCCAGCCCCTCCCCCTCTGAGGCCCCCTTCACGAGCCCCGCGATGTCGACGAACTGCACCGCCGCGCGCACGGTCCGCTGCGGCTGCACCTTCTCGGTGAGCAGGTCGATGCGCCGGTCCGGCACCTCCACCATTCCGACGTTCGGCTCGACGGTGCAGAAGGGATAGTTCGCCGCGTCCGCGCCGGCCGCGGTGAGCGCGTTGAAGAGCGTCGACTTGCCGACGTTGGGAAGACCTACGATGCCGAGTTTGAGCATGAACCAGCTACGGAGAAGAGTGCGAAGTGCGACAGTGCGAAAGTGCGAGAGTGCGAGAGCGGTCACGTTCGCACCCTCGCACTCTCGCACTGTCGCACTATTCGTTCAGCCGAAGAGTGCGAAGAGAGTCTGCCGCAGCGTTCCCACGACGCCCTCGCGCAGCACGGGCGTTCCGCCCGTCTGCCACACGCGGACGAACCAGGGCGCGAGCACGAGCGAGACGATGCTCATCAGCTTGATCAGGATGTTCATCGACGGGCCGGAGGTGTCCTTGAAGGGGTCACCGACGGTGTCGCCGACGACGGCGGCCTTGTGCGGGTCGGAGCCCTTGCCGCCGAGCGCGCCGCCCTCGATGTACTTCTTGGCGTTGTCCCACGCGCCGCCGGCGTTCGCCATGAAGAGGGCGAGCAGCACGCCCGTAACGGTCGCGCCCGCGAGCAAACCTCCGAGCGCGGCGACGCCCATGAAGTACCCGACCACGACCGGCGCGATCACCGCGACGGAGCCGGGGAGGATCATCTCCCGGAGCGCCGCCCGCGTCGAGATGTCGACGCAGCGAGCGGAGTCCGGCGTCGCGGTGCCCTCCATCAGGCCCGGGATCTCGCGGAACTGGCGGCGCACCTCCTCCACCATCCCCTGGGCCGCGCGACCCACCGCAGTCATGGTGAGCGCGCCGATGTAGAAGGGGAGGATGCCTCCCATCAGGAGCCCGATCACGACGTACGGGTCGAGCAGGTTGATGCCGACGTCCTGGAGGTTCACCGCGGAAGCGTAGGCCGAGAAGAGCGCCAGCGCGGTCAGTGCCGCCGAGCCGATCGCGAAGCCCTTGCCGATGGCGGCCGTGGTGTTGCCGATGGCGTCGAGGCTGTCGGTGATCCGTCGAGCCTCGGGTGGAAGATGGCTCATCTCCGCAATGCCGCCGGCGTTGTCCGCGATCGGCCCGTAGGCGTCCACCGACATCGTCACGCCGACGGTGGCGAGCATCCCCACAGCGGCGATCCCGATCCCGTAGAGGCCAGCGAACACGAAGGCAGTCCAGATGCTGGCGCAGATCATCAGCACCGGGAGCGCGACCGACTCCATACCGACCGCGAGCCCGGCGATGATGTTGGTCGCGGAGCCGGTCTCCGACGCCTGGGCGATGCGCCGGACCGGGCGTGACCCGGTGTAATACTCGGTGATCAGGCCGATCGCGATGCCGGAGATGGTTCCGGCGACGATCGCCCAGAACGGTCCCATCGACTGGTATTCCCGGCCGGTGA
This sequence comes from Gemmatimonadota bacterium, assembly GCA_019348265.1. Lineage (GTDB taxonomy): Bacteria > Gemmatimonadota > Gemmatimonadetes > Longimicrobiales > Longimicrobiaceae > JAHWJV01. The sequence goes on along the minus strand of JAHWJV010000083.1, from coordinate 6,240 downwards.
TCGGGTCCTGGATCTCGAACCCGAGCGCCTGGACGATGACGAAAGCGCCGGCGAGGAAAAGGGCGGCGGCGATGAGGGTCACGTTCCTCAGCGCGGCGGCGGGGCCCATGCCCTCCAGCATCCGCATCAGCAGTACCCCGAGGAGCGACGCGATCAGCCCGATGCCGATCGTCAGCACCGGGAGCGCGACCGCCTCGATACGGCTCGATGCGTAGAGCGAGCTGGTGGCGCCGATGGCGATGGTGGCGATCACCGCCCCCACGTACGACTCGAAGATGTCCGCGCCCATCCCGGCGGTATCGCCGACGCAGTCGCCGACGTTGTCCGCGATGGTCGCCGGGTTGCGTGGGTCGTCCTCCGGGATGCCGGCTTCCACCTTGCCGACCAGGTCCGCGCCGACATCCGCAGCCTTCGTGAAGATGCCCCCGCCCACGCGGGCGAAGAGCGCGATGCTCGAAGCCCCCATTGCGTAACCCGAGATGATCTCGGCGAAGCCGACGATCTCCGACTGCACCGGATAACCGAGCCGGTGGAGGAACACGTAGTAGATCAGGCCGATTCCGAGGAGGCCGATCGACGCGACCGCGAGGCCCATCACCGCTCCGCCGCTGAACGCCATACGAAGCGCCGGCCCCTCACCCTGCGATCGCGCGGCCTCCGTCGTGCGGACGTTCGCCTTCGTCGCCGCCTTCATCCCGATGAAGCCCGCGCACATCGACGAGACGGCGCCCCCGAGGAACGCAACCGCCGTCCACATCCCGATGGCGAGGCCCAGCAGCGCGCCGATCACGACCACGAAGACGGCCAGCACGGAGTACTCGCGCCGAAGGAACGCCATCGCGCCGGTCTCGATCTGGGCGGCGATGCCGCGCATCACGTCGTCCCCAGTCGGTTGACGACTGACGTACAGGTACAGGGCGAGGGCGAACCCAAGCCCGATGGCACCCAGGGGTGCGGACAGCCATGCGAGATCAGCCACCTGTTGCTCCTTGAGAGAGATGCCTGCTCAGCGATTGTAGCGGTTCATCGCCGCCTCGATCCCTTCCCTCGCCCAGACCCCGACTCCCTCCACCAGCTCCGGAAGCAGCTCCATGATGATGGCGCGATCGGCCCGTGGCGGTGGGGAAAGGACCCAATCGGCGAGGTCCGCGCCCGGCGGTTTCGCGCCGACTCCGATGCGCAGCCGCGCGTACTCCTGCGTGCCAAGCGACGCCTGCACGGACTTGAGCCCGTTGTGGCCCCCGGCGCTGCCGCCCGGGCGAAAGCGCGCGCGTCCCGGCTCCAGCGCAACCTCGTCCACCACCACCAGCAGGTCCCGTGGAACGGAGAAGGCGCTCGCGCGCCGATACGGCGTGAGCGCCTGCCCACTGTGGTTCATGTACGTCGTCGGCTTGACGACCCGCACGTCCTCGCCCTCGAAGCGGCCCGTCGCCACCAGCGCGTTTCCATCGCGTCGGAAGCGATCCAGCCCCCAGCTCTCGGCGAGCCGCTCCGCCAGCCACCACCCGACGTTGTGCCTGGTGGTGGAGTACTCCGACCCCGGGTTGCCGAGGCAGGCGATGACCTTCACTACTCCGAGTCGTCGCCTTCCCTGCGGCGATCCTTCACCAGCTCCGGCTGCGCGTCGGCGGCCTCGTCGGCCTCCGGCTCCGCTACCGCCTCGACCGTCGGGTTGGTGACGCTCGCGATGGTGAGCTCCGGGTCGTTCAGGATCGTGACGTTGGCGATCGTCACGTCGCGCACGTGGACCGAGTCGCCGATCCCCAGGGCCTCGACGTCGATGTCGATCCCCTCCGGGATGTCGCGCGGAAGGCACTCGACGTCCAGCTCGTGCAGCACTTCCTGGAGCACGCCCTGCTCGTCGCGAACGCCGACCGGAGTTCCATGCAGGCGGACGGGCACCCGGAGGTGGATCTTCTCGCCGGCGTGCACCTGCAGGAAATCGACGTGCAGGATCATCGGCTTGACCGCGTGATACTGCACCTCGCGGATCAGCGCCGAAGTCGCCTTGGCGCCCTCTACCCGCAAGTCGATCAGCGTGTTGCCCATCGAGATGTGGGAGAGCAGACGCTCGAGCTCGTTGACCGCGATCTCCAGCGGGCGCGTCTCGTCGCCGTGCCCGTAGATCACCGCGGGAACGTGTCCGGCGGAGCGGAGCTTCCGAGCGGCGTTCTTGCCGAAGGTCGCGCGGGAGCGGGCGTTCAGGGTCACTGCCATGTGTAAATCCCTCCAGTTATCCGTTCATCATGTCGAGGCGCATCAGTGCGACGCGCGCCGATCTCTCATTCGAAGAGCGAGCTTACCGACTCGTTGCCGTGCGTGTGATGGACTGCTCTCGCGAGCAGATCCCCGACCGACAGCACCGTCAGCTGGGGGAAGAGCTTCGACTCGGGGATCGCCATCGTATCGGTCACCACCACCTCGGTGACCTCGGACGCAGAGAGGCGCTCCACAGCGGGCCCCGAGAGCACCGCGTGGGTCGCGCAGCAGTACACGTTGCGGGCGCCGCGGCTCTTCAGCGCGCGCACCGCCTCGGTCAGCGTCCCTCCCGTATCGATCATGTCGTCGACGATCAGGCAGTCGCGTCCCTCGACCTCACCGATGACGTGCAGCACCTCGGCCACGTTCGCCGTCGGGCGCCGCTTGTCGATGATGCCGATGCTCCCGTCGAGACGCTTGGCGAAGCCGCGCGCCATCTTCGCGCCGCCCACGTCCGGCGCGACGACGACCAGGTTGACGAGCTCCTTCTCGCGGAAGTAGCGGGTCAGCACCGGCGCGGCGTACAGGTGGTCGACCGGTACGTCGAAGAACCCCTGGAGCTGGTGCTGATGGAAGTCGATGCCCAGCATGCGATCGGCGCCGGCCGCCTCGATCATGTTCGCCACCAGCTTGGCTCCGATGGCGACGCGCGGCTGGTCTTTCCGGTCCTGCCGCGCATATCCGAAGTACGGGATCACCGCCGTGACCCGGGCCGCGGAGGCACGCCGCGCCGCGTCGATCAGGAGCAGCAGCTCCATGATGTTGTCGGCCGGCGGCGGCGTCGGCTGGATGATGAAGATGTCCCGCCCGCGAACGTTCTCGTTGATCCGAACGAAGATCTCCCCGTCCGCGAAGCGGCGGATGGTCGTGTCGCCGAGCGGGAGCCCGAGCTGCTCCGCGACCGCCTGCGCGAGCTTCGGGTTGGCCGACCCCGCGAGCATCATCAGCTGCCCGCTCGGGGCGCTGGCGTACAGATCTGACATCGAACGCCGTTCGGAGTAGTTGCCTCGAGAGCCCTGGATAATAGAAGAGGTCCCACCTTCCGTCAAGCAATCAGGCGGCCATCACCTCACGAACTCGGAGCTCTCCCGGCTCTCGACGGATCCCACGTTCAGGGCGCGCAAACCGGGGAGGAGCTGCCTCCGGTCGCCCACCACGACGACGACCGAGCGCTCCGGCTGAAGGTACTCGCGGGCCACCCGCTGCACGTCCGCGGCGGTGACGGCGAGCACTCGCGGCACGTACTGGTTGTAGAAGTCGGCGGGGAGGCCGTAGATCTCGATCTGCGCGAGCTGACGCGCGACGTCCGCGCTGGTCTCGAAGTCCGCCGGTAGTCCGAGCGCGAGGTTGTTCTTCGCCTTCTGCAGTTCCTCGGTGGGTACCGGCTCGTCGCGCATGCGGCGGATCTCGCGGAGGAACTCGGCGACGGCGCTGTCCGTTTTCGCCGTCACCACGGCACCGCCGGCGAGGAAGGGCCCTGGGCCGCGTCGCATCCCGAAGGAGGAGCTCACGCCGTACGAGAAGCCGTGCACCTCTCGCAGGTTGGTGTTGAGCCGGCTGGTGAAGGATCCGCCCAGGATGGTGTTCATCACGATGAGCGGGAAGTAGTCCGGGTGACTGCGCGCCACGCCGCGATGCCCGATGCGGATCTCCGACTGCGGAGCGGCGGGCTTGTCGATGACCACGATCCGGGTCGCCGCGGGTAGCGCTGCCGCCGCCGGGGGTGTGGCCTGGTTCGCGCTCCCCGCCCACGCGCCGAGCGCCCGCTCCACCAGCGGATGGAGCTGCTCCGGGTCCACGTCGCCGACCAGGATCAGCGTCGACCCGGCCGGGCGATAGTGCGCGTCGTGGAAGGCCTTCACGGGGTTTCGGGCGATGCGCCTCGTGCTCTCCACCGCCGGCAGGCGGCCATACGGGTGCGCCGGGCCAAAGACCAGCGCGCTGAAAGCATTACCGGCGATGGTTCCCGCCACGTCGCGGGCGCTGGTGAGCTGGGTGATGCGCTCGTCGCGGACCCGGACGATCTCCGCCTGCGGGAAGTCCGGGCGCGCGACCACGTCGGCCATGAGCGCCAGCGCCTGCGGGAAGCGGTCCCGCAGGACGTTCAGGTCGACCGAGGTGGCGTCCCACCCCGCGGTGGCCGTCAGCGTGGCGCCGAGCAGGTCGAGCGCGCCGGAAAGGGCGAGCGCGCTGCGTCCTCCGGCTCCCTCGTCGAGCATTTCCGCGGTGAACGCCGCCAGGCCCGGGAGGTTGGCGGGGTCCGTCACCGAGCCGGCCGGTACGAGAAGGGTGGCGTGCACCACCGGGATCGCGCCGTGGCGAACGTAGACGACCTGGAGTCCATTGCCGAGGGTGCGCCGCACGGGCGCCGGCAGCCGCAGCGCCGGCACCGGCCCGAGTGCGGGAGGCGTGGTCGGGAACGGCGCGACCGCGGCTTCGGCGCGAGGCGCGGGCGGAGCCGGAGCAGGCACTGCGGGAGCCGGCGTGGGCGGCGGTGCCGGAGCCGGCGCACACCCGGCTGCGAGGGTCACGGCGGCGATGCGAAGAAGCGAGCGGATCGTCATCTTAGCGGTCCTCCCCGGCGGCCAGGTTCGTCTTGCCGGTGGGGACGATGCTGATCACCACCCGGTTCTTGCCGGCGAGATAGTCGCGCGCGACGCGCTGGATGTCCGCCGGAGTCAGAGCGCGATACTGCGCCAGCTCCTCCGCGACGTGGTCGGGGTCGCCGGTATAGTAGAGGTACTGGTTGAGCAGCTCGGCGCGTGTGCCGAGCCTCTCGAGGCCGCCGACGAGCTGCGTCTCGACCGCGCTCTTGACGCGCTGCAGCTCCTCATCGGTGGGGGGCGTGGCCGCCAGCCGCTGGATCTCCTGGATCGCGGTGCTCTCCAGTCGATCGAGGCTCGTTCCCTCCCGTCCGGTCAGCGTCAGGAAAAGGTCGCCGGAGAGGAGACGCGAGTAGTTGAATGCGCTGACGTCCTGCGCGACCTGCTCCTCGTACACGAGCCGGCGGTACAGGCGGCTGTTCTTCCCCTGCGTCAGGATCGATGCGAGCGCGGACATTGCCGCGTCATCCGGCGAATACGCCTTGCTGGTCCGCCAGAGCAGCGTGATCTGCGGCAGCGTGACGCGATCTTCCAGCGTGACGTATTTCGTTTCGATGATCGGCGGTGTGGGCGCGATCGGCCGCGCGACGGCCTCACCGCGCGGGATCCACCCGAAGAAGCGCTCCACGGTGCGACGGATCTCCTCCGGGTTCACGTCGCCGGCCACCGCGATCACCGCGTTGTTTGGCACGTAGTATCGCCGGAAGAAGCCCTCGACGTCGCTGAGGCTGGCGGCGGTGAGGTCCTCCATCGACCCGATCGCCGTCCAGGAGTAAGGATGGCTCGCTGGGTAGAGTGCCGCGGCGGCGGTCGGGAAAAGCAGTCCGTACGGCCGGTTCTCGTAGCGCTGGCGCCGCTCGTTCTTCACCACGTCGCGCTGGATGTCCAGCTTGCCCTGACCCATCGTCTGCAGGAGCCCGCCCATGCGGTCGGCCTCGAGCCAGAGGGCGAGGTCGACCGCGTTGGAGGGGAGCACTTCGTAGTAGTTGGTCCGATCGGAATCGGTGGAGCCGTTGTTGTTCGCGCCGGCGGCCTCGAGGAGATTGTCGAACTCCCCCTCGGGGACGTTCGCACTCCCCTCGAACATGATGTGCTCGAAGAGGTGGGCGAAGCCGGTCCGGCCGGGCTCCTCGTACGCGGCGCCGACGTGGTACCAGACGTTGACGGCGGCCATGGGGATCGAGTGATCCTCATGGACGATCAGCCGCAGTCCGTTCTCTAGCTGGAACAGGCGGTGGGGGATGCCGACCTGCTGCGCCGAGAGCGGCGCGGCGGAGAGCAGCAGCGCGCAGAGCAGTCGCCGAGTCATAACGATGGTTGGGGCTCAGGTGTTCAGAGGGCTCGTCCTCACGATAATGCGCCCGCCCGCGCATCGGCC
>JAHWJV010000082.1 GCA_019348265.1 Gemmatimonadota bacterium | reverse complement strand
AAGACCAGGGCGAGAGCGCGGCCCAAGACACTCTCGAAAGGCGACAAGTGACCAACGGAAACAAGTCGAAGCGCGTTCACCTCGACAACCTCCACGTGAGCAGCAACGATCGTCCCGGCTGGCTGCCGGCCACGGATCGGATGCCCCGCGTTGGGGAGGAAGTGTACTGCGCCGGCGGCGCCGGGATCGTCGAGACCGTTCTTGGCAAGACCGGTGACGGGAGCCGTCTGCTGCAGATCCGCCTCGAGAGCCCGGGCGCGAAGCCCTTCTTCGCCGCGGCCTCCAACGTCCTGATCGCCCCGAACTGACACGCGCCGCTGCTCGCGCCCGATTGGGCTTCTCCGGGCCGCTGCCGTAGATTGCGGGCCGTTCAGCCACACATCCGTGCTGAGCGGCCGGTCGTCCCAAATGGAAGGAACGATGTGGTCGAGATCACGCTGGCGGAGACCGATCGCCTCGACTGGGCCCTGAAGCAGTTTCGCAGGCGCATGATCCGTTCAGGTATGTTCAAGGACATGCGCCGGAAGCGCTTCTATGAGAAGCCGAGCGAGGCGCGGAAGGCGACGGCCTCGGGCGCGGGCCGAGCAGGCACAAGGACCGGAAACGCGCCAGAGCCGCCGCGAGATACGACTTCTAGCAGAATAGTTCGAAGTACAAAGTGCAAAGTTCAAAGTAACTGCGGTGAGTTACTTTGAACTTTGCACTTTGTACTTTGTACTCCCTTAGCCTACCAGCGGTCGCCGCCGCGATCCCGCCCGCCGCCGCCACCGCCACCACCACCACCGCCGCCGCCGTAGCCGCCGCGACCACCACCACCACCGCCACCGCGCGAGCCACCGCCGCTGCTACCGCCTTCCTGCGGGTCTAGCCGGAGCACGTTCTCGGCCGCCGGGCCCTTCTGCCCCTGGACCACGTCGAACTCCACGCGCTCGTTATCGTTGAGGGTCTTGAAGCCTGACCCCTGGATGGCGCTGTGATGAACGAATACGTCCTTCTCCCCGTTGTCCCGTGTGATGAAGCCGAAGCCCTTCTCCGGGTTGAACCACTTCACCGTCCCTTGCTCTCGTGCCATGTTGACCCACCTGCATAATCGTGGAGAAGTCGTACCGCTGGAGGCTATATGATACGTCGTGATGGTTAATGTGCCAAGACGTACGTGCACAGAGGTGTCGAATCAGCGGATCGGGTTGCCCGGCGCGTCGTCTCCGGGCAGCAGTCCGAGCGCCCACGCGACCCCTCCCGCGAGGTGCTTCCGGAAGAGGGGATTCGCGTACGCGTCGGAGCGGTGACCGAGCGCCGTGTAGAACATCCGGCCAGCGCCATACCGCCGGGTCCACGCCAGCGGGAAGTCCCCCGGGGCGCCACTCTGCGGGTGGCGGGCCATTGAAAGCAGCACGTGCACCGAGCCGCGGCTCCAGTTCTTGAACTCGTAGATCTCGTCGAAAAAGGGGAAGCTCGCCGGGAGACCGGCCGTGGCGGGATGCTGTGGATCCTGGACGCGCACCTCCACCTCCTTCTGCGGCCCGTGGGTCGCGAACTCACCCCCGACCAGGCCGAGATACTGCGCATCGCCGTGGAAGGTGTCGGTCGCGCTGTGCACGCCGATGTAGCTCCCGCCTGATCGAACCCAGTCGTAGAAGGCCGTCCGACCTTCCGGGGTAAAAGCGAGGTTCCCCGTGGTGCTGGCGAAGACCACTGCGTCGACCTCTCGCAGCCGCGCCGCCGTCACGGCACGGGCGACCTGCTCCGTAGAGTCGGCTTGCTCCACCACCGCCCATTCGCCCGCGGCCGCCCCGAGATCTCGGAGGGTATCGACTATTCTCGGTATGGAGTCGTGCCGAAAGCCCGCGGTCTGCGAGAGGACCAGCAGACGCTTGCCCTGAGCGGCAGCGCCGGCGGGGCTGCTGGTGCAGCGCGCGAGGGCGACCATGGACCCGGCCAGCTGCAGTGCGAAGATCCGGCGGTTCATGGCGCCGCTCCGGGTAGAGTGTACGACTGGGGTGCCGCTTCATTGTATGCGGCCGTATAAACGACGGCGCAAGCCCGCGGCGCGGTAGAGGATAGAAGCGTTCCGCGGCTGGCCCGGTTTTCGCCAGATGTCGACCCAAAGCCCCGGCACTCTCGTCCGGGGTACGCCCAGGACTGGAGTATCGATGAGTAGCAATGGCTTCGGCAAATGGATCGCACGGAGAGTCGCCGTCTGGACGGCCCCGGTTCTCCTGCTAGCCACCGGGTGCGGCGATCGTGCGGCGGAAGGCGAGACGAGCAGCGCGCCCGCGAACGACGCGGCGTGGAATCCTCAGGCGCTGACGACAGTCGCCGGGGCTCCGGCACCGGCTGTTCGTAGCGCGATCCAGACGCGGATTGGCGCGCCAGCACCGAAGCCCCTCGAGGGGAGCCAGTGGGCGCGCACCAAGCGCCTGTACCAGCAGTACGGGCAGAGCCCGCTCTGGTTTGGAGAGGACGGGCTGATCTCGGCCCGCGCCGGGGCGTTGATGAAAGCGGTGATCGCCGCGCAGGACGACGCGCTGCGCGTGGACCGCTACCCACTGAACGAGCTCGCGCGCGCCGTAGGGGTGGTGAAGGACACGCCTCAGCCGACCCCGGAGCAGGTCAGCGAAGCGGACGTGCTCCTCACCGCGACCTACGTCGCGCTGGGTGAGGACCTGCTCACCGGTCAGGTCGATCCGAAGTCCGTGTCCAAGGACTGGCACGTCGATCCGCAGGAAGAGCAGGTGGACAGCGCCCTGAACCGGACGCTGCGCGATACGCACCTCGCCGCGTCGATTGCGAAGATGCGTCCGCAGGACGACGACTACGTCGGTCTGCAGCGGGAGCTGAAGCGCTATCGGCAGATCGCCAGCCAGGGCGGGTTCCCCCGCGTGCCGGAAGGCCGGGCACTCAAGGCCGGTGAGTCCGATACACCGGCGCGGCTCGCCGCGTTGCGGCGGCGCCTTCGCGCGGAGGGGCTGCTCAGCGACAGCGCCGCGGCCCGTCAGACCGGAGTGTACGATCCACAGCTCGCCGGTGCGGTGGCCGAGTTCCAGGCGCGCCACGGGATCGAGTCGGACAGCCTGCTCGGCGAGGGGACCGTCGCCTCGCTCAACACGCCGGCCGGCTTCCGGCTCGGGCAGATCGCCGCCAACCTCGAGCGCTACCGCTGGCTCCCGCGCTCCTTCGGGGACCGCTACATCCTGGTGAACGTGCCCGCTTTCCGCGTGGAGTTCTACGAGGGCGGGAAGAAGACGCTCGAGATGAAGACCATCGTCGGGCAGGAGTACGAGGACCGGATCACGCCGGTGTTCAGCGACTCGATGGAATACGTCGTCTTCCGCCCGTACTGGCTCGTCACGCCCGATATCGCGGAGAAGGAGCTGTTCCCCAAGATCAGGTCCAACCCGAGCATTCTGGCGGCGGAGAACTACGAGGTCTACCAGGCGGAAGGCGCGACGCGCATCCGTCAGAAGCCGGGACCAAAGAACTCGCTGGGTTTGGTCAAGTTCATGTTCCCGAACGACTTCAACATCTACCTGCACGATACGCCCAACGACGAGCTGTTCAAGGAGGACGTGCGTGCGTTCAGCCACGGGTGCATCCGCCTGGAGAAGCCGGAAGCGCTCGCGCAGGCGGTGCTCGGCTGGGACCAGGCGAAGGTGCAGCAGGCGATGAATGCGGGGCCGGACGACCGCCGCGTCAACCTGCCGAAGAAGATCCCGGTGTACATCGGCTACTTCACCACGTACATGCGGGCCGGCAGGCTCTTCTTCGGTAACGATCTGTACCACCGCGATGACGAGCTGATCAAGGCGGTGGCGGAGGGTGCCGTGCCGCGCGACGCGCAGCTCGTCGCGGCGCTGGAGTCTCTTCGCCGCTACGTGGCGGAGTAGTCCTGGGGACGCCGGGCGCGGTCTGGTGCGTTTGCCAGCGCCAGCGTTCTCATTGCGGCTTCTTCCCCTCCCGCAGGAGAACCATCGCTCGGTCGATGCGCGCCCGGCGAGTCTCGGGCCGTTTCGCGTCCTCGATGTGGTTGACGCACTCGCGCTGCTGCGTGTAGGAGAGGGCCTGGAAGAAGGTGCGCACCGCCGGCTCCGCCCGAAGCGCCGCGGCCAGGTCCGCGGGGATGTCGACCACGCGCGGGGTCGTGTCCTCTTCGAGCGTGATCTCGACCTCCTCCCCTCGCTGCTTTCCTATCTTCTCCCTGATGGCCTTCAGCACGATCAGCATGTGTGACGGGCCGCCTATCCGCACGAGGGAGCCACGGTACGGCTCGCCATCGATCGTCGCTCGGACCTGAACCCGCTTCCTCCCAAAGACCCGCTCGACGTCGAACGGAACGAGCACGTAGGCGCCGCCGCCAGCCTCTTCGATCAACGCATTGAAGCTGTGTTTCCCACTGATGCCGGGTTCCGTCGGAGATCGGGGGTGGGCCGCGGAAAGCGGGTGGCGTGGACTGGTTCGGGAGAAGCGCCGTCAGGAGCAGTGGGCTAATAAACTCCGAGAAATCGACGGGCGACGCGAATGAATCGGCGATCCTGCTCCTCTTCCGGAAGTGCTTCCGCCTCGGAGAGAATTCGCCGTACGTGCTTCCTCAACCGCGGCTCAGCCCAGCGGTACCCGGTGGCCGCCTCGCCGCTCTCGGTGTTCCCATCGCGGGCGGCCTCCAGCAGGGCGCGAGCGGCGGCGGCGTCGTATCGCGGATCGTCCCGTACGGGTAGGCCGAAGCGTCCGGGCGGAACGTGGCCGCCGTCCTCCTTCACGAAAGCTCTAGACATCGCTGGCGCTGGAATGTAGTTCGGCCGCTGGCCCGACCCGATGCATCTCGCGCACCAGCACCGTGTGCGATCCAGTCCTGGCGCATGGCGCGACGCTTGCCCCTCCGCCTGCCTCACCGCGTCGAGTGATTCCCGAACCAGAGCGATCGCATGTGCCTGACCTACTTCAGCGGAATGGGCTGCCTCGGCAGCATCATCCTCTCCCTCCTTCTCACGGGCCTGCTGGCACTCTGCACCAACGTTCTCTGACTCACGCCGCGGAGGGACCACGCCGTCGCAGATGCCACGACAGCGCGGTGTAGAGGGCGGGATAAACCAGCGATAGCCAGAACAGCCACTCCGGTGGGCGCGGATAGTCCGCCAGCATTGCCAGCAGGATTCCCAACCAGACCACGGCTCCGACGAGCACCGGTGCCTTCCAGGGCCGCGGGGCCAGGTTGGGATACACGAACCCGATCGGCGCGAGCGTCAGCGCCGCGAGCGCCAGGAGCATCGCGGCGTTGATCCAGGGGCCGAACAGGTGGTACAGGATCCCCGCGTACAGCGCCACGACGTTCCAGTAGGACGGGAACCCCAGGAAGAAGCCTCCTTTCTCGTCCTTGGCCGACGTATTGGCGAAGCCGAAGAGGGAGGCGATCAGCGCCGGGAGAGCCCAGACGGGGGCGGGATCCGGCAGCCACCCCATGCGCCAGACCAGGAGCAGGGGCAGGAAGGTGTAGGTGATGTAGTCGACGATGTCGTCGATGGTTCGCCCGTCGATCCGCGCGGCGAAGCGCTTCACCTCCCAACGCCGGGCCAGCGGTCCGTCCGTCGCGTCGATCACGACCGTCCCGATGAAGAGCAGGAAGATCGCGCGCAGATCGGGCGTTTCCGAGACGATTTCCGCGGCCGCGAAGAAGCCGAGGACGATTCCCGACGCGGTGTAGAGGTGAACGGCGTACGCCCGAGCCCTCGCCGCCGCACTGCCCCGACCGACGGTCACTCGCGCCCCGGCCGGTCATCGCCCGTGCGGGCGGCCTCCGCCTGGATCTCGAGCTTCTCCTGCGCCTCTTCACGGTCCTCGGGACGCTGGTCCAGCCCGTCCTGCTCCGCGCTCGCCGTCGGCTCGTAGCTCAACTCGACGAGCATCGGAAAATGGTCCGATCCGATGGAGGGGAGGCGTTGCAGCTTGACCAGCCGGAAATGGTCCGAGTGAAAAACGTGGTCGAGTGGGTAGCGGAAGAGCGGATTCTTCGCGTTGAAGCTGCTGAACAGTCCGCGGCCCACCCGCGGGTCGAGCATACCGCTCAGGCGCAGGAACAGCCGCGTTGTGGGGGACCAGGCGACGTCGTTGAGGTCGCCGACGACCAGCGTCGGTCGCGCCTCCGCGTCGCCGATGGCACGGCCCATCAGGACCAGCTCGGCGTCTCGCGGAGTCGAGTCCTGATCGCTGAGCGGCTCCGGCGGGCGTGGATGCAGCCCATGCAGCGCCACCCAGTCGCCGCTGGGGAGCTGTACCGCGGTATGCACCGAGGGGATGTCGTCCTGCACGAGGAACTCGACGCGCGGCTCCATCAGCGGGAAACGCGAGAAGAGCATCAGGCCGTAGTAGTTGTCCTGCGGCTGCCGTACCACCTGCGGGTACCGCTCGGCGAGCGGCTCGAGCGCACGGGCCCATTTGTGGTCCGTCTCCACCGCCAGCACCAGGTCCGGATCACTCTCGTCGATCATTTCCAGCAGCCGGTCGTAGCCGTCGTTCTCCATCAGGACGTTGGAGATGAGCACGCGCAGGCAGCGGCCCTTCACTGCCTCACGCTGCCGCTGCACCTGCACCGGCGCCAGCGGAGTGTACGGGAAGATGTTGATGGCCTGCCAGATCGTGCACGCCGCGGTCGCGGCGAGGAAGACCCAGTCGCCGGGCCGGCCGCGGAAGAAGAGCGCCCAGTAGGCCAGAGCGGAGAGCACCGTCACCAGCGCGATCTGAACGCGCGGAAAGTCCCAGAGCCGGACCAGCCAGTGGGGGCTGGAGCTAAGGCTGGCGAGGGTTCCGGCCACCATCAGCGAACCAAGGGCGACCACGACCCACTGAAGCACGGCGAGAATCAAGATAGACTAGTCGAAGACGATGGTACGGTTCCCCACCAGGAGCACCCGCTCGTCGAATACGAGCCTGAGCGCCCTCGCGAGCACGAGCTTCTCCACATCCCGCCCGGCGCGCGCCATGGTCGCCGGGGTGTAGGTGTGATCGACCGGAATCACGTTCTGCGCGATGATCGGCCCCTCGTCGAGACTCTCCGTCACGAAGTGAGCCGTCGCTCCGATGATCTTAACCCCCCGCTCGAATGCCTGTCGGTAGGGCTGCGAACCGACGAAGGCGGGAAGGAAGGAGTGGTGGATGTTGATGATACGATGAACATATCGGCCGACGAACTCCGGGCCCAGCACCCGCATGTACTTGGCTAGCACGATGTACTCGGGGTCGTAGGAGGCGACCAGCTCGGCGAGCCGCTCCTCGTGCTCAGGACGCGAGATCCCTTCGTGGCTCAGATGATGGAACGGAACGCCGAAGCGCCCTACCAGCGGCTCGAGCGCCGCATGGTTGCCGATCACCGCCTCGATCTTCGCACCCAGCTCGTTTGAAGCGTGGGCGAGCAGCAGCTCTCCAAGGCAGTGGTGCTCTCTAGTGACGAGCACCACGATTCGCCGGTCACCACTGGGTGCGAGGCGGAGGTGCGATTCCGCCGGGAGCACGCGCTGCAGCTCGTCCAGGAGCTCCGCGGCGGCACGGACGCCCGTGAGCTCCGTGCGCATGAAGAAACGCCCGGTCTCGGCGTCGACGAACTCCTGGTTGCGGACGATGTTGCAGCCGTGCCCGAAGACCACACCCGTGATCTTGTAGATCAGCCCGGGCTCGTCGCGACAGTCGACCAGCAGGAGCTGGTGTGGGACCGTCAATCGCGGACCGTCCGGCGCTGGTAGGCGCCGGCTTCCAGGTAGTACACCGCGCGTCGCGTGATGCAGACCCGCTGCTCGTCGGGCGCGAGCTCGGCGTAGTGTGCGTGGATCAGGAACGCGACTGCCTGGGTGACGTCCGCCTCGGAGATCTCGAGCACCGCGGCCATCGCGGGGACGTCGATGTCGAGCGCCCGTTCCGTTTCACCCGCCGCGAGCGTGAAAAGGTGCTCGAGCACCTGGAAGCGATTGCGCTCGAGTAGCTCGAGCGGCATCCACCAGTGGCTTTCCTGTGGGACCATCGGTTTTCTAGCAGAGTGCGGATGGAGCGGGTGCGCGGCGGAGCCCAAGCGCCGAGACGATTGGGTCCGCCGCGCCTGCGTGGATCAACTCGGGTTCGGTGCCCCCGAGGCCCGGTACGTGTAGCCGAAGCCCACCTGGTCCCGCACCTCCGGCCACTCGCCGAAACGGTCGCGGCCGACCGACTCCCAGGCTCGCTCCAGGTCCGCCTCCACGCGGTCGAACGGGCGCGACTGGTACTCCGGATTGTGCCCCGCCACATAACCGAATTCGTAGAGCGGCCGCGCGCTCTCGTAGTCCTTCGGCTTCTGGGTGTGCCCCTGCGAGCGCGAGGTGAAATGCTCGCGACACGCCTGGTCCTCACGGGCGCCGAAGGTCTGCGCGGCCTGCTGCGCCCCCTGCGACCACCAGTCGCCCATCGTCTCCACAGCCGAGCTCAGAAGTGAAGAGGCCACGTTGGCGGCCATATCATTCGCGCGGCCGACCATCTTGCCGACCGTTCCACCCACGGTCTCGCCGATCTGCTCGAATGGTCCGCCCTCCCGGTCCTTCGCCATAGGTCCCTCTTCGCGCTGGTGAGGTGGTTCGCGGCCGTGTCGCCGCGCCTGCCACCTCGCGAGTGGCAAAGAGCAGGCCCCCGCGTCAGGAGTTTGCGTGCTTCCAGTGCCGCGACTTTCCCTCTGCGGTCCTGAACGCGGCGATGGGGCAGAGCATCCCCCTATATGGGAGTGCGGGGTGCTCCGCCTGGACGTCTCTTCCACCTGCGGACAGGCGGCGTGCTCGACCTCGCGGAGGTGGCTCAGAATGGGGCCTGGCGACCTCGGGCGCTCTGGCGATGCAGGCGTCGGTGCGGGGATCGAAGCTGCCCACCGGACTGCGCCGGGGTGAGAGGTAGAAAGGCGGGGATCAGGCCGCGTCACTCCAAACTCGCTCCGCCTGTTCGAGGTGGCGCTGCTGGTGGCGGGGGAGGATGACGAAGCAAGAATAGAGATTGTACCGGGCGCGCGCGTCGAAAGGCGAGGCGACCTTCACCTGGTCCAGCGGGAGCCCGTCGGCCTCCGCCGTGAGAGCGACCTGCGCCTCCTGGAGGCGGTCGAACTCGGCGAGCAGGTGCCCTCGCGGAAGGACGCCCGAGGGCACGAAAGCGGGCGTGGTCCTCGAGCGCCCGAAGCGCACGCTGCCAATGCGCGGCATCGGCCCCGCCGCGAGCGCGATCATTCCGCCGACCAGGTCCAACCTGTAACGCTCGGGCGCTGCTGTGCCGAGTGCCCGCGCCCGGTCGATCCCGTCGCGCAGCAGCGGGAGGTACGCCTGCGAGGTGAGATTTAGATGGGCGACACACTCCGCCACCGACCAGCTGGCCGGGAGCCTGCGCACGTTCCACTTCTCCTCCGGGAGCGCCGCCGCCAACCGGTGTAGGCGCTCCCGCGCCACCTGAAACCGCTCGACCGCCGTCGCAAGTTGAGATTGCATGGGGGACATAGTACAAGTTCGAAGTGCAAAGTTCAAAGCTGGGGGGCCACTTTGAACCTGAACCTTGAACCAGCCTCGCCGAGCGGTCGGCTATTGGCCGCCGAGCGACCGCTGGATCTGCTGGACCTGCTCGAGGTGCATCGCCACCGCGGGCCGCACCTTCTGCTCGAGCGCCGTGCGAAGCAGCGGGTTCTGCGCAGACGGGATCAGCTGTGAGTCCAGCGTCGTGAGCGTGAGCTGGTGCGAATCGGCCATCGCCTGCACGTAGGCGCTGTCGAATGCCGCCCCGGAGAGGCCCTGCAGCGACTGCAGCGTCGTCTGGGTCTGGGACTGCATCTGCTGACTGGCCGGGTTCGGCGCGGGAGCCATGTTGTTCTGTTGAGCCATCACCCGGAGCGAGTCCGAGAGCATGCCGTGGTCGTTGATCATCCGCTGCGCGAAATCCCTGACGGCGGCGTTCTGCCCCTTCTGCAGGGCGAGTTGACTCGGCTGGATTTCGGCGGTGTCCGAGGCGGCGAGGATCGCGGCGATCTCGGGGTCCCCAACCGCGGGCGCAGCTGGCGCGGCGGGCCCCGTCGCCGCAGAATCCGTCACCGCCGCCGTATCCGCCGCCTCTTCGCCACCGCCGCATGCAGCGCCCGCGAGAACGATCATGGCTGCGCGTAGATCGGTGGTTGCGCGATTTATGCGCTGAAGAGCACGAGGCCGCAGTGCGCGTGTGCTCGCCTGCTCGCTCCCCGCCAGCCGAACGCTCACCAGAACTTTCCAGCGGAGCTCCACTACATGCGCCTGGCTGATTTCATCCTGTCTAATCGCGAGCCCATCCTGTCCGAATGGACGGAGTTCGCGCGAACCTGCACCCCCGCGAGCGGCCCGATGAACATCGAGGCGCTGCGGGACCACGCGAACGAGATGCTCACGGTAATTGCGCAGGACGTCGCCACACCACAGGACGGCGCGGAGCAGAGCGAGAAATCGAAGGGAAGAGCACC
>JAHWJV010000081.1 GCA_019348265.1 Gemmatimonadota bacterium | reverse complement strand
CTTCACTTCCTGAAGTTCCGCCACAGAACGCGGGATCGCCTCTTCCTGGCTTTCGCGGCGGCGTTCACGCTGCTCGCAGTCCAGCGCGCCGCTCTCGTTCTTCTGGCGGATCTTTCGGAGGCGACGCTGTACCTGTACGGCCTTCGAGTCATCGCCTTCCTCCTGATCATCGCCGCCATCGTGGACAAGAACCGCGCGACGAGCTAGGGGTCGACGGATCCTCCGTGGGGCGTCGACGGCGCATTCTGGCAGGCCCGCCACAGTCGAGTGTCTGCGGGGGTTTCCCCCGTCTTTTTCCTAGATCTGGTCCTTGCGGAAGCGCGGGTGCGACTCGGTCGCCGCGGCAGCCCGCGTTGCATCTCGCGCCGCGCGGTAGGCCCGCGTCTCCGCGGCTACCACGCTCGACAGAAGGAGTAAGCCGACCAGGTTGGGGAAGGCCATCAGCCCGTTCATGACGTCGGCGAAAGCCCAGACCAGGTCGAAGCCGGCCGTTCCGGGAAGGGTGAGGACCCAGGCTCCCACGAAGGAGGCGAGGACGAACGCGACGCGGTACGGTACGATCGCCCGCGGCCCGAGTAGGTACTCGAATGCCTTCTCCCCGTAGTAGGACCAGCCCAGGATGGTGGAAAAGGCGAACAGCGCCAGACCCACCGCGACGATGGCGCCTCCGGAATTGCCGGGCAGCCCCGTGCTGAAGGCGAGCGAGGTCAGCGGTGCTCCGGTGAAAGCGGCGCCGGTACCCGGATCCACCTGCACCCAGGCGCCGGTCGCGATGATGGTGAACCCGGTGAGTGAGCAGACCACGATGGTGTCGATGAAGGTCTGCGTCATCGACACGAGTGCCTGGCCGACCGGGCTGCTGGTCTGAGCCGCCGCGGCCGCGATGCCACCGGTCCCGAGGCCGGATTCGTTGGAGAACACGCCCCGGGCGACACCCATCCGAACCGCCGTCATCAGCGTGGCTCCTACGAACCCGCCGACCGCGGCGGAGGGGCGAAACGCGTCCCGCAGCACGAAGATGAAGATGTCGTCCAGGCCGCGCCAGTTGATCGCCAGCACCACCAGAGCGCCGATGATGTAGAAGCCGATCATCACCG
Organism: Gemmatimonadota bacterium; assembly: GCA_019348265.1. GTDB lineage: Bacteria > Gemmatimonadota > Gemmatimonadetes > Longimicrobiales > Longimicrobiaceae > JAHWJV01. The sequence goes on along the minus strand of JAHWJV010000081.1, from coordinate 9,398 downwards.
GAACGAAGACTGCCGTAACCCGCCCGATCGACCGGATGCCGCCCAGGATGACCGCACCCGCGAGCACCGCCGTCACGACCCCGGTCAGCGTGGGGTTTACTCCGAAGGAGCTCTGCAGGGCATCGGCGACCGAGTTGGACTGCACCATGTTCCCGATGCCGAACGCCGCAATCGCGGCGAAGAGAGCGAAGAGGAACCCGAGCGTCTTACCGAGGCGTCCGCCGACGCCCCGGGAGAGATAATACATCGGCCCGCCGGCCATCTGCCCGCGAGGATCGCTGATGCGATAGCGGACGGCGAGGACGGCTTCGGCGTACTTGGTGGCCATCCCGACCACGCCGGTCACCCACATCCAGAAGAGGGCGCCCGGACCGCCGACCGCGATCGCGCTCGCGACTCCGGCGATGTTACCGGTACCGACCGTCGCGGCGAGCGCCGTCATCAGCGCCTGGAAGTGAGAGATGTCGCCCTCTGCCCCCTCCTCCCTGCGGTCGACGAAGGCGAGCCGAAGAGAGTAGCCGAGCTCGCGGAACTGCAGTCCGCGAAGCAGGAGAGTGAGGTACAGACCGGTGCCCACGAGCAGGATGAGCAATGGCGCTCCCCAGACCCACGAGCTGATCTCGCCGACGTAATCCTGCGCTGCCGCTAGCGGGCTCGAAGGCGCATCCTGCATTGGCGGTCACCCGGTTGGGGAAGGAGTAGCCGGCGTGACGGGCCGTCGCGGCCCGTTGGCGGTCGCCGAAGCGATCAGCCGTCCCGGCGAGTGCCCCCGCGCCTGCTCTCGGGTGCACTCCTGTTGCGACGGATATGCAACTCGTCCTCCAACTCCCCCGAATCGCGCCGACTCCGCTCCAGCACGATGACGACCAGTCCCATCACGACGACGTAGACGGCCACGGCCAGCCCCACGCCCGGCCCCCAGGCCGCATCGACCGCCAACCCGCAGACGACGCCACCGGCGACCACCGCCAGGAGCCGCTTCGCCATCCTGTGCCTCCTCGCTCCGGTGGTGTCGATCGGCCTCCTCGGTCGCAGACTCGCTGCCTCTCGGCGCCTCCACGCGTGGCAGCGCCACCCGTCCGAGCTCCGGCACCCGGCGCCCTGGCGGCACCGGGCGATCCCGCTCGCTACCGCGCGGCCGGGCCGCTGGTGACCTCGAACTCCACGCGCCGGTTACGCGACCAGGACGCCTCGTCCGCGCCAGAATCGACCGGGCGCTCCTCGCCAAAGCTCGTAACCTCCAGTCGACCGGGATCGACCCCGAAGTTCGTGAGGTACTCCCTCACGGCCTCGGCTCGCCGCATCCCCAGCGCGAGGTTGTATTCCGTCGAGCCTCGCTCATCGGTATGTCCCGCGATGAGCAGGCGGATCGACGGGTCCGCGCGCACGACCGGTGACTTCTCATCCAGCAGGCGTCGGGAATCCTCCCGTATAGAGTACGAGTCGAAATCGAAATAGACGGTGGTCGCCAGAATGGCTCGAGCTCTGGCGATCTCGTCCCGCCGACGTGCCTCATCGGCCTCGCGCCGGGCGCGCTCCTCGGCCTCGCGTGCCGCTGCGCTGTTGTCGCCGGTTGTTGCCGCCGTAGGGGTGGCGGTCGGGGCGGCAACCGGCGCCGGCGCGGGTCGCCTCCCGCAGGCGGCTACCGTGGAGAGGGCGATCAGAGCTGCTGCCATACAGGTCGTCTTCATCATCGTTCGCGCTCGCAGTGATGGGGGGGTCGCGGGATTCGGCGAATCCCAAAGGTCTCGCTGTGCACTCGTTGTTGACGGTCAGGCGCCGGGTACCACGAGCACCGGGCGCTGGGAACGCGTCAGCAGCAGCACCGTGGTGCTTCCGGGTACGACGGGCTGGTAGCCACTGCTTCCGTGGCTGCCCACCACCAGGATCGTCGCGCCGATCGTCTGGGATATCCGGGACAGCTCGATCCAGGGCACCCCCCGCTGAACGATCGATGCCGCGGGGTCGAGACCCACATCGCCCATCCATCCCAGCTGGTCCGGGCGCCAGTCGAAGCGCTCTTCGTTCGTGACGTGGGCCGCCACGAGCGGCACGGACAGCTGCCGTGCTAGGCACGTCGCCCAGCGCACCGCCGGGCGCGCGCCGGCGGAAAAATCGATTCCCACCAGAATCGGCGGCCGCTCTGCCATTCCCGCGTCGAGGATCATCAGTGGTGTATGGCGTTCCGCTCGGGGCGTGGCGATCACACCGGGGGGGCCACGTCGTGTGCTGACGGCGAGGCAAGCACGGCTCCACATCGCAAAGGATTCAGGAAGAACGACTTAGCTATCCCTCATAAGCGAGAGGGGTGTGGCAGAACGCCACACCCCTGACCCAAAGCTGGACTTCCGATCGCTCAGCGCTCGTCCTCGCGCGCGTACCCCTCGAGCTTTCGATAGAGCGTCTTCCGATCCAGGCCGAGGATTTCGGCCGCGCGCGACTTGTTGCCGCCGGTCTGCCTGAGCACGTCCTGGATGTACGAGCGCTCGACCTCGCGCAGAGGCACCTGTCGCTTCGCGGCCTCCGATACGATCACCGCGGTGTGCCCGCTCTCGAGGATGCGATCCGGAAGGTCGTCAGGGCGGATCTCTTCGGCGACGGCCAGGGCAGCGGCTCGCTCCACGACGTTGCGAAGCTCGCGGGCATTGCCCGGCCATGGATAGGCGGTCAGGAGCGCCATTGCCTGCGGTGCGATTCGCGTGGGCGCAGTGGGGCGCCCGAGCGCAGCCGCTCGGAGGAGGTGTTCGGCCAGCAGCGGGATGTCCGCCGGCCGCTCCCGGAGTGGTGGAACGGCGAGGTGGAGGACGTTGAGCCGCCAGTACAGGTCCTCGCGGAAACGCCCCTGTCGTACTTCGTCCTCGAGGTCCCGGTTCGTCGCGGCGATGATGCGGGCCCGTGCAGTGCGCGGCCGCGCGGCGCCGACGCGGCGGAACTCACCCGATTCCAGAGCGCGGAGAAGCTTGGGTTGGAGTCCGAGGGGTAACTCCCCGATCTCGTCCAGGAACAGCGTCCCTCCATCGGCGGACTCGAAGAGTCCCACATGCTCGCGGTCAGCGCCCGTGAAGGCGCCTCTTTCATGGCCGAACAGCTCCGACTCGAGAAGGTTCTCCGGTATCGCGGCGCAATTCACGGGGACGAATGCCTTGCCGCGCGAGATCCGATGAAGCTCCTGGGCGATCAGCTCCTTTCCCGTGCCGCTTTCGCCGGTGATCAGCACCGGAAGCCCCGAGGCCGCCACGCGGTGCAGCGACCGGAACAGCTCCCGCATCGGCTGGCTCGCACCCACGAGCCCGGGTGGCGCCGCCACGCTGCCGGCGATCTGGGCGATCTCTCGCCGGAGACGACTTTCGTGGAGCGCACGCTCGATCACCAGCAGCAGCTCGTCGGTACTGAACGGCTTCGTGATGTAGTCATACGCTCCCGCCTTCACCAGCTCGATCGCCGAGTCGATCGATCCGAAGGCCGTGATGACGATCACGTTCAGCTCTGGTCTGCGCCGCCGAACTTCGCGCAGAAGTTCCTGTCCCCGCATTCCCGGTAGAATGAGATCGGTGACCACGAGATCGGCCGATTCAGCTCCCTGTACGAGGGCCCGGAGCGCGTCGTCGGCGGTGGCGAACGCGAGCGCGCCGTACCCAGCGTCGACCAGGACGTCCACCAGGAGCGACCTGAGCTCCCGGTCGTCTTCCACTACCACGATCTGCTCAGACACTGACGATCTCCGGGGCCGTAGGAAGGGAGACGCGGAACACAGCCCCATCGGACCAGTTGCCCCCGCTGATGCTGCCGCCGTGCTCCTCGATGATCCCTCGAACCACGGCAAGCCCGAGCCCCGTTCCCTCGCCGCCGGATTTGGTGGTGAAGAAGGGCTCGAAGATATCCGCGAGATGGTCCTCCAAGATGCCCGGGCCGCTGTCCTTGATCTCGATCGCGGCGTACTCCGGCTGCCCGAGTATCTGCTGCGTAGCGCGGGAGAGCCTCACCCAGATCACTCTCGGGCCCGTTGCCCCCTCGAGCGCCTGCACGGAGTTCAAGAGGAGGTTCAGGAATACCTGATGGAGAAGGTTCGGATCGCCCATGATGCACACCTCATCGCTCAGGTCCTTGTGCACCTCGATCCCGGCGCGCTCGAACTCGCCATCCAGGAACTCCAGGACACTCTCGAGGACGTCAGCGGTGTCGAGCGGGCGCAGGCGAGGTTCGCGGCGCCGCGCGAAATCGAGTAAGTTGCGCACGATGAAAGTGATCCGACCAATCTGATCGATGATGATGCGGAGATTCTTCTGCGTCAGCTCGCGGGGCATCTCCTTCTTCTGGAGCAGCTCCGCCCGCCCGGCCACGACATTCAACGGGGCGGCTATTTCATGCGCCAGCCCGGCGGCGAGCTTGCCGATCGCGGCCATCTTTTCCGTCTGCCGGAGGCGCGTCTCCAGGCTGAGCCGCTCTTCGGTGTTCGACAGTAGCTCAGCGCGCGCGCCCTCCAGCTTGTCCGCCATGCGGTTGAACTCGCTTGCCAGGTCCGCCAACTCCCCTCCGCGCGCGTCCACCCGGATCCGGTGCGCAAGCTCTCCTCGCCCGAGTGCCTGCGCCGCCGTTACGAACTCCCCCAGCGGGCGCGCGATCATGCGACGCACCAGCCAGAGGATCACACCGGATACGGCGGCCAGCAGCGTGAGCGTGTTGAGCAGGAAACGATTTCTGCTTTGCCTGTTCTGCGCCTCGGCGAAGGAGAGCGGTTGCGCGACTTCGAATGCGCCGATCACCTCCGCCCGCGGATTCCGAAGCGGCCGGATCACCGAGTAGACACGGTTCTCGTCGACCAGCCGCTCGAACGTCGCTGGGGCGGACGAGCTCAGAACGCTTTGCACACGCACCCTCGAGCTTGGAGAGTCGTGCAGGAGATCAGACGCGAACAGGACCTCACCGGTACGTCCGTATACCAGGACGCCGTAGATCTCCGGTTCACGGCTGATTCGGTCGACGATGTCCTGTACCCCGTGAAGCCGCGGTGCCTGAAACGCGCTCTCCAGCGCCAGGCCGAGAGCCGTCGCGTAGGCGTGAGTCGCCCGCCGGGCTTCGATTTTCATGGTGCGTTCCCGCTCACGCAGCCCCCACGTCCCATACAAGGACATGACGAGGACCACCGCTGCGAGGAGCGGAAGCAGTAGACGGGTGCTGAGTCTCACGCCGTTGCTCGATCCCAGAAGGAAGAAAGAATGGCTCGACCGGCGGAGATGCAGGAGGTCAACTTCTGGACCGCGTGGAGTGGACCTGGTGCGGCGGGGGGACTTCCGTCGGATTCCCTCCACTCGAGCCTCGTTCATCCTACCTGGTGGGACCGATGCGGGGCCGACCGGGCTTCCGTGGGAACGCTCGAGGCACCAGCTCCGCGAAGTGGGGCGAAAAGGGGCGAGGTCGGGGCATTTCGCCCCACGCTCTCGCTGACCTGCACCTCGAATTACGACGGAACCGCCGGTTCGGATCTCCGTCCAACGCCGGGCGAGTCGGTAGCTCCCGTCTCTGAGTCAGGCCGGAACGACGCGTGCGTACCCCCGGCGTCCTAATCGGCGCCCGTGTGCATGCAGCGGCCGATCGACATCCTTGAACGAACCCGATACCTATGGCGCATGTAGCCCGTACACCCCTGGGTCCAGCCTCGCCGGTCGAGCGCATCCTGCGGCCTTTCCTGAGGTTCATCCACGCCGAAACCTCGGGCGGCATCGTGTTGCTCGTGGCAACCGTCGGCGCGCTGATCTGGGCGAACTCAACGTGGGCGTCGAGTTACCATCATCTGTGGGAGCTACCGGTAGGCCTCCGCTTCGGTGCGTGGGACCTGTCGATGACGCTTCACCACTTCATCAACGACGGGTTGATGGCGGTGTTTTTCCTCTTCGTCGGCCTGGAGATAAAGCGCGAGATGCTCGTGGGCGAGCTCGCATCCTTCCGGGCTGCCGCGCTTCCCATCGCGGCTGCCGCGGGCGGCATGCTGATCCCCGCAGCGCTGTACACCGCACTGAACCTCGGCGGGCCGGGAGCGAGCGGATGGGGAATACCGATGGCTACGGACATAGCGTTCGCCCTCGGAATCCTCGCGCTCATGGGACCGCGGGTCCCGCTAGGGCTGAAAGTGTTTCTGGCGGCGCTGGCGATTGTCGACGATCTCGGGGCGGTGCTGGTAATTGCGATCTTTTACACGGCCGACCTGGATGTAGGAGCTCTCGGAACCGCCGCCGGAGTGTTCTTCGCGCTGCTCGCGATGAACCGGCTGGGGGTCAGGCACGCCGCCGCGTACGGGCTGGTCGGGCTATTCCTGTGGTTCGCTGTGCTGGCCTCCGGTGTGCACGCCACGGTGGCCGGCGTACTGCTCGCTCTCGCGATTCCGGCGCGCACCAGGATCGATACCCACGAGTTCCTCGTCACGGGGCGCGAAATCCTCGATGAGTTCGATCATGCCGGGGTCGAGGGCGGGGACGTGCTCACCAACCAGGGTCAGCAGGAGGCGATACTCGCACTCGAAAACAGTTGCGAGGCGGCTCAGGCGCCGTTGCGCCGGCTCGAGCACAACCTGCATCATTGGATCGCCTTCCTCATCATCCCCGTCTTCGCTCTCGCCAACGCAGGCGTCGAGCTTTCGGGAGGCCTCGGTGAGTCCGTGCGACACCCCGTTCCGCTCGGGATCATCCTGGGCCTGGTGCTCGGCAAGCCGATCGGGATCTCGCTCTTCTCCTGGGTCGCGGTGCGCACCGGTCTCGTCGTGCTCCCACAGCGGGTGACGTGGCGAGCCCTGGTGGGGGTCAGCTTCCTAGGCGGGATCGGGTTCACGATGTCGCTCTTCATCGCGACGCTCGCTTTCGGAGAAGCGTCGCCGCTGCTGGATCTCGCCAAGATCGGCATCCTGGCCGCCTCCATCCTCGCGGCGGTGGTCGGCTGGATCCTCCTGAGGAGCGGACAGCCTGAGGGGGCCGTGCCCTCCGAGGCCTGAACGAGGGAGCCGATCCGAGGCGGGGGCGCCAGAAACGCGCCGGAGACGGCGGCAGGGCGGGGAGGATGCTCCAGCTCTCGCCTCCGCGCGGGGCACCCCTGGATGTACCAATCTGCCCCGTAGTGCCACTCGCTTGCCATGGTAAACTGCAGCCCTGCAAGCAGTTAACGAGAGGTATCACAATTGCAGCCCCGCCTCGTGCCATCGATATCGTCCTGGAAGTCAGCTGTGGCCGCGGAGGACTGCAGCTGGTCGTGGAGCACACAGGCGGAGGGAGCTCCTGGTGACGGGGATCACGACCGAGGGCCAGCCGCTGCTCCGGCAGGCGCGACGCACGGACATCCTGTCCGGCTTCGTGGTACTCTCTCTGATCGCACTGCTTCTCTCGCCCCTCGCCGTGCAGCGTAAAGTGCACGGGCTACGGGACGAGATACAGCACGCTGCGGATCCCGCGCGGACGCTGGTCACCGAGATCCAGTATCTACTCGCGCGGCAGACGTCGGTGCTGCGCGGGTATTTCATCAGTGGGGACGCGACTTCGCTGCGGCAGTTTCGCGAGCTGCACGCGGAGGAGCTGAAGGTATACGAGGAGCTGCGCCCGCTGGTGGAGCGACTCGGGGACCGCACGCTCACCCATTTCGTAGAACTGAGGACCCTCTCGATCCACTGGCACGAGCGTCTCGACAGCAACGAGGTCGATTCCTCCGTGTGGGACCGGTCGCGCACGGCCAAGGAGCTTCCATTCGAGCAGACTCTCTACCTGGCGGCCCTCTCGAGCGCCGCGCGTCTCGATGAGGCGATCGCAGAGGAGGCGCGGGCCCGCCGGGAGGACATCGCACGGGCGGAACGCTGGGGGTCGATGGTGGGCGCCGTACTCGCGCTACTGGCGCTCGGTGCCGCGACGGCGGCGGGATACCTGAGCTACCGCGTGAGAATTCTGGCGCGGGAGGCAGAGTCTCGTCAGGCCCTCGCAGAGGGCGCGCTCGATGCGAAAAACCGTGCCGTACTGGCCAGGACGCGACTTCTCCGGGGAATCACCCACGACGTAAAGAACCCTCTGGGCGCCGCCGACGCGTATGCGGACCTGCTCCAACAAGGGCTGAAGGGGCCGATCCCACCGGCACAGCTGGAGTTCATCGGCAACATTCGCCATTGCCTCCGTGCGGCTCTGGCGATCGTCGGAGATCTGCTCGACCTCGCGACCGCCGAGAGCGGCGAGCTCTCTGTCGAGTCGACCCCCACCAGCCTGGGGCGTCTGGTGGCCGAGGTAGTGGAGGAATACAGGGGAGTCGTGTTCCGGGCTAGCCACACGCTCGCGTTCCACGTACCCGCCGCCATGCCCGAGATCGACTCTGACCCGAATCGCATCGCGCAGATCCTGAGTAACCTCGTGTCGAACGCGGTCAAGTACACTCCGCCTCCAGGGCGGATAGAGGTATGGGTCGACCCGGTGCAAAGCCGCGGCGCAGGCAATTCACAGGCGTGGGTCGCTGTCCGAGTGGCGGATTCCGGACCCGGAATACCGGAGCGGCACCGTGAGACGATCTTCGAGGAGTTCAGCCGTCTCCATCTGGATGCAGCAGAGGGGCACGGGCTGGGTCTCGCCATATCGAGAAAGATTGCCCGGCTGCTCGGCGGGGATGTCACGATCGGGGATTCCGCCATCGGCGGCGCCGAGTTCACGCTGTGGCTTCCCGCGGACCGGGCGAAGGCGATCGCCAGCGAGCGCGAGGCGGGAAGCGAGCGCTCAGCCGAGGAACCCGCCTCCTCGGGGGAGCCCCCGGCCGCCCGTACGGCTTAGCCCATCAAAGGGAACGCGCCGGGATGTTCGAACGAACCCTCAATGCAAAGGAGCGATCATGGAGAGCTCGCGCACGCATCAATGTCCGGACTGCGGGAGCGACCAGATGAGCTGGCACGTGCACCGTACCGGAACGCGCAGCCAGCGCTACTCGCAGAAGGAGCTACACTGGGTTTGCCGTGAATGCGGCTACCAGCGCATCGAAGGAATGAACGCGATCGAGCCGCCCCGCACGATGCCGCCGCCGCCGGCGATGGGCGGCTGAACGGTTGAAGAGCCGTCCCCGCGCTGGGAGCGGCTCTTCTGTTTAATGGCGAATTTCGACTTCTTGGTCAATCGGTCGTCGGCGCCCCTCATTCTCTCGGATCGAGCCGCCGCCGGGATCATTTCAGCGAATCTCGCAGCACGGTGTTGAGCACGCGCTCCCAGCGAGCCGCGCCATCGAAGCCCGTGCTCCGCTCGGCCGGCGGCGCCAGGGTTCCCCCGAGGTCGGCGATCAGCGTCAGGATGAGATCTCGAGTGGGTGCATCGCTCGTCGCATGGGCGAGAAGCTGCAGCCGCGGAAGCGCGAAATCCGCGACTTCGGTGGCGCGTACCGCGTCGGCGTACCAGACG
>JAHWJV010000080.1 GCA_019348265.1 Gemmatimonadota bacterium | reverse complement strand
TATCAACTGACCGGAACGTGCGAAAGCGCGGTGCGAAAGTGCGAAAGAGACTGTCGAGTTGCTTTCGCACTTTCGCGCTTTCGCACTTTCGTGCGCTGGGTCGGTTATGTTCGCGAGGGCGTTGCGTTTCTGCCCCTGGACCCCCATTTTCGTAGGCATCCATGGGACGGCGTGCGCTGATCACTGGAGCGAGCGGGTTCGTCGGTGGACATCTGACGGAGCTCCTCGCAGAGGAAGGTTGGCAGATCCGTGCGCTCGTTCGCGCGAGCAGCGACGTCGCGCGGCTCCGCGGTCTCGGAGTCGAGCTGCACCAGGGTGGTCTGGTGGACCGGGAGGCGATCCGGCGAGCGGCCAATGGCGTGGAGGTGGTGTTCCATCTCGCCGCGGTCACCGGGCTGCGCGCCGAGAAAGACTTCGAGCGCGCGAACGCGGAAGGCACCGAGAACGTCGCCGCCGCGGTGCTGGCGGCGGAGTCCCGCCCAAAGCGGCTGGTCTACCTGAGCTCTTACGCGGCCTGTGGCCCCTCCGAACCGGGCAAGCCCCGCGAGTCGAGCGAAACACCCCGTCCGCTCACGGCGTACGGACGAAGCAAGCTGGCGGGTGAGGAAGCGGTCCGCCCGCTGCAGGATGCCGGTTTGCAGACGGTGATCTTACGCGCGCCGCCGGTGTACGGACCCGGAGACCACGCCTTCCTGCCGTATTTCAGGCTGGTCCGCTGGGGGGTGGCGCCGTCGCCGTCGGGCGACGAGCTGCACACTCATATGCTCCACGTGCGGGATCTGGCGCGCGCGCTGCGAGGCGCGGCCGATGCTCCTCCGGGAGTGTATGCCGTTGCGGAGCCGGTGGAGCACCGCTGGGGAGACATCGTGGCGGCGATGGGCGAGGCGCTCGGCAAGCGGCCTCAAAGAATCCCTCTGCCCCGTCCGCTCGTCCGCGCGGCGGCGGCGGTCACGCAGTCGGCTGGGGATCTTCTCGGCAGGTCGACCATCTTCAATCGCGAGAAGGCGGACGAAATGCTGGCGCCTGCCTGGGTCTGCGATCTCAGCGGCGCTGAGGCGCTCCTTCCCCGGCACGAGGTGACGCCGTTGCGCGAGGGCATCTCCGAAACTGTACGCTGGTATATACGCCAAGGGTGGCTTTGATGGGAACAGCACAGGCGAAAGCCGAAGTGCAGCGGAGCACCGATCTATTCGAGAAGTGTCGCCGCTTCACCGCCGCGCGAGAAGCGATCGCGCGGGGGGTATATCCATATTTCCAGCCGATCGAGGAGTCTTTCGACACCGAGGTGGTGATTCGCGGTGAGCGGAAGATCATGGTCGGCTCGAACAACTATCTCGGCCTGACGCACCACCCGTACGTGCTGGAGCGTGCCGAGGCGGCGCTGCACCGCTACGGGACGGGGTGCACGGGTAGCCGCTTCCTGAACGGCACCCTCGACATGCACGAGGAGCTGGAGGCACGGCTGGCGAGCTTCATGGGCCAGGAGTCGGCGCTGGTGTTCAGCACGGGGTACCAGACGAACCTGGGAATCATCGCCACGCTCGCCGGCCGGGGCAGCGTCGTCATCCAGGATCGGCTGAATCACGCAAGCCTCTTCGACGCCGCGCTCCTTTCCGGTGGCGAGATGGTGCGCTATCCGCATGGCAACTTCGCCTTCATGCGGCGCCTGCTGGAGAAGCACTGGGACGCGCCGGGCGGCGTGCTGATCGTGACCGACGGCGTCTTCTCGATGGAGGGGAACGTCGTCGACCTGCCGGCGGTGGTCGCGCTGGCGCGGGAGTACGGTGCGCGCGTGCTGGTGGACGACGCTCACGGTATCGGCGTTCTGGGACCGAACGGCGGCGGAACGGCGCAGCACTACGGGATGGAGAAAGACGTCGACCTGGTGATGGCGACCTTCTCGAAATCGTTCGCGTCCATCGGCGGCGCCGCCGCGGGGCCGGACGAGGTGATCCATTACCTGAAGCATCATTCGCGCGCGCTGATCTTCAGCGCCAGCATGCCTCCGTCGGCGGTCGCAACCGTGCTTGCCTGCCTGGACGTCATGGAGCGCGAGCCGGAGCGGCGCACCCGCCTCTGGGAGAACGCCGAGTATCTCCGCGAGGGGCTTCAGGGCCTCGGCTTCGACACGGTCGCCTCCGAGACCCCGATCATCCCGGTGGTCACCGGCGACATGGAGAGCACCTTCGCCTTCTGGCGGGCGCTTTTCGACGCGGGGGTCTTCACCAACCCCGTGCTTCCGCCGGCAGTGCCGGAGAGCTCCTGCCGGCTCCGCACGTCGGTTATGGCGACCCACACGCGCGAGCAGCTCGACAAGGTGCTGGACGCGTTCACCCGCGTTCGCGCGGAGCTGGGCGCGCCGTAGACTGATCCGCGTGAGGCCACATCTGCCGGCATTCTCGCCTCCCGACATCGCGTCCGGAGGCGAGTTCCTTTACGACCATCCCCATGACGCAAATCAGAGACTTCGCCGCAGCGACCGCAGTTCGCATCCGGGAGATCGAGCCAGGAGGGTCGCTCAAGCCGTTCATCGACCTGGCGTGGACATTGAACGAGCGGGATCCGAACTGGATCCCACCTCTCCGCCTCACGATGGCGACCGTGCTCGACCGCAAGAAGCACCCGTTCCACCGGAACGCGGAGGTCGCGTACTTCATGGCGGAGAGGCGTGGAACGCCCGTTGGCCGTATCGCCGCGATCCTGAACCGGCGCCACAACGAGTTCCACCAGGAGAAGACCGGATTCTTCGGGTTGTTCGAGTGCGAGGAGAGCGAGCAGACGGCGCGGGCGCTCATCGACACGGCCGCGGAGTGGCTCCGCTCACGGGGGATGGAGCGCATTCGCGGCCCGATGAACCTCTCCACCAACGAGGAAGCGAGCTCGCCGGGCGTGCTGGTAGAAGGATTCGACACGCCTCCGATGATCCAGATGTCCCACAATCCGCCTTACTACGGGGCGCTGCTCGAGTCGGTGGGCCTCACCAAGGAGAAGGATGTGGTCGCCATATTGCTCGAAGGGCCGGACGCGCCGGAGCGGATCGTCCGTGGCAACGAGCGCACGCTGAAGCGAAACCGCGTGACGATCCGCCCCCTGAACCTGAAGCGGTTCAAGGAGGACGTGGAGCTGCTGAAGCAGCTGTACAACGCCTCCTGGGCGCGGAACTGGGGCTTCGTCCCTATGAGCGACGCGGAGTTCGACCACCTGGCGAAGGAGTTCCGCCCGGTCGTCGACGCCGATCTCTGTCTGATCGCCGAGATCGATGGGGAGCCGGTCGGTTTCTCGCTGACGCTCCCGAACCTCAACGAGGCGATCCGGCACCTCCCCGATGGGCGGCTTTTCCCGTTCGGCATCTTCCGCCTGCTCTGGCACCGTCGGAAGGTCCGCGGCGTGCGCGTGGTCACCCTCGGCTTCAAGCCGGCCTACCAGCATCTCGGGCTCGGCCCCGCCCTCTACCTCCGCACCTGGCAGACGGGGATCAGAAAGGGCTATGTCGAAGGCGAAGCCTCCTGGGTACTCGAGGACAACCACGAGATGCTGCGGATGCTCGAGCGGATGGGGGGACGGACGTACAAGCGGTTCCGGATCTACGAGATGGATCTGTGAGACTGCAGTTTAAGTCGCCAGTCGTCGGTCGTCAGTCTTTTCGCGTCGGAGAGCGGTCAGAGGCGAACACCGGCTTCCGCAAAAGAGTGAAGACCGAAGACTTCCGTCCCCACGACAGCAGTCCTGTCCGTCTCTAACCCGGCACCGGCTAGCTATTTGCATTCCCCGCGGCCGATTGAACGGGAACCCTTTGGCTGGTGAGACGATGAATCAGACGTCCCCCCGAGGCGCCGCGGATCACGTACTCCTGTTGGAGGCGGTGCTGGTGCTGCTGTTTTTCGCGCTCTTCATAATGCTGTACTTCGTTCCGGCGGGAGGGAATACCTTCCGGCCGGAGTGGTGGGCATGGCCGGTGCTGGTCGGGCTCTTCTTCGGGATTCTCGCGCTGGACCAGTGGCGGCGGAAGCGGCGGGCGAAGAGCGGCCTATCGAACGCGCTGCCGGACTCCGAGGTGATCGAGCCGGAGGATCTTCCGTAGCGTTCGGCTCCGGGTTGTCGTGCCCGCCACCTGCTTCCTACATTCCGCGCCTTGAACTCGGATCTTTCAAGGGAGCGGAGATCGATGGAGGATGAAGCGGGAGGCGTAGCCCGGAGCGGCCGGTGAAGATCGCGTACTTCACGGAGAGCCTCTATCCCCTGGTCGACGGCGTCTCACGTACGCTGGCGCGGCTCTTCGACACCCTGACCGACCGCTCGGTCGACTTCCGGGTCTTCTCGCCCTTCGTTCCCACAGACGAGTCCGTCCGCTGGCGTGACCGGGTGCGTCCGGTGCGCTACTTCCGCTTTCCGCCATACCCGGATTACCGGGTCAGCCTGCCCGGGGGCCGCGCGGTCGCCGATGATCTGGCGGATTTCGCCCCCGATCTGATCCACGTCGTGAGCCCCACGCCCATGGCGGTCTGGGCGCAGCGGTACGCCCGGCGACACGCCATCCCGGTGGTCTCCAGCTTTCACACCCACTTCGTCTCCTACTTCCGCTACTATGGGGTTCGCTCGCTGGAGCGCGGCGGGTGGCGGATGATGCGCTGGTTCTACGGCCGCTGCGACCGGGTCTACGCCCCCTCCTGGAGCATCGTGCGGGAGCTCGAGGGCGAAGGGATTGGGAACGTGGAGCTCTGGTCCAGAGGGATCGATGCGCGGGCGTTCTCACCGGGGCACCGCGACGCGGGCCTCCGCTCGGCTGTGGGCGCGAGCGATGACGTCCCCATCCTGCTCCTGGTTAGCCGACTGGTAAAGGAGAAGGATCTCGCGGACCTGGTCCACGTCCACCAGATCCTGCGAGAGCGCGGGACCAGCTTCCGCCTGGCGCTGGTTGGCGACGGGCCAATGCGCGCCGAGCTGGAGACGCGGCTTCCGCACGCACACTTCGCCGGCTACCAGGCAGGCGAGGCGCTGGCGCGCTGGTACGCCTCGTCGGACGTGTTCGTCTTCCCGTCCACGACCGAGACGCTCGGGAACGTGGTGCTGGAGGCGCTGGCGTCCGGCCTCCCGGCGGTCGTGGTGGATCGCGGGGGCCCACAGGACCTGATCGAGCCGGGGGAGACCGGGTTCGTGGCTCGAGCCAATGACCCGGAGGACATCGCCCACCGCGTGGACCTGCTGCTTCGCGACGCAGTGCTCCGCTCGGGGATGGGCCGCTCGGCACGTGCAGTTGCCGCCGAGCGCGACTGGGGCGCCATCAACGGCCGGCTCATGGCATCCTACGAACGTGTCATCGCGAGGCAGCCGCCCGTCAGTGAACCGCGGCCGAAGCGCCACGACGCGCAGCGGGATTCTTGAGCGAGCCCAGGAAGCGCCGCCTGCGAGGGCTGGACCGCCTCTTCCGGACGAGCCGGATCATCATCCCGATCGGCGTGCTGGGAAACATCACCTTCTCGCTGCTGACGACCGAGCGGAGCCTTCTCGCGGCCGTGGGAAGCTTCCCGCGATTGTACCTCGCGCTGGCCATCGCGCTCGCCCTGGTCCCCTGGCTCACGAACTCACTCAGGCTCCTGATATGGGGCCGGTTCCTCGGGCTTCCGCTGAAGTTCCGCGATGCCTTCCAGATGACGCTGGCGGTCGACCTCGGCTCAGCCATCGCTCCCACCGCGGTCGGCGGCAATTTTTTCAAGTGGGGTATGCTGGTGCAGCGGGGAATGACCGCGGGCGGGGCCGCGTCGCTGACGACCTTCCCGATGCTCGAGGATGGCCTGTTTTTCCTCGTCGCCCTACCAATCACCCTGCTGGTAACCGCCTCGTGGAAGCTCCCGGTATTCCAGAACCTCGCGGACCGCGTGGAGGGGAACGCCGTCCAGGTGTTGCTCGTCGCCGCAGCCATCGGCGTCCTCACCTGGCTTGCCGTGCGGATGGTACTGGTGGGCGGACTCGGCGGTCGGAACCGTACGCATAGCGTTAAGCTCCTCGCCCGTATCCGGCGAAAGACACGCGCGACCTGGCGGGATGCGCGGGCCGTGTACGGGATCATCATCCGCAACGGGAAGTCCCGCTTCGCGCTGAGCTTCACCCTCACCGCCATCCAGTGGGGCGCGCGCTATTCTGTGATCTCCGCGCTCGCGGCATTCCTCGGTGCACCGGTACAGCCGGTGCTCTTCTGGACGCTGCAGTGGGTCGTCTTCACCCTGATGACGATGATCCCCACGCCGGGCGCGGCCGGCGGCGCCGAAGCCGCGTTCTACATCATCTACTCGCCTTTCCTCCCCCGAGGCGTGATCGGCCTGGCCACCGCGGGATGGAGGTTTCTCACCTTCTACCTGCAGCTAGGGCTCGCGTCGATCATCTTCTTCTTCCTGCCACTCCCGCCGCCCACGCAGGCCGGAGCGCCGCAGGACCGCTGAGCGACCGGGTCGCGCCGAGCGCCCGAAAGCGCCCTTGCTACAAAGGTTTGCGGAGCGGCCAAAGCCTTCCGGAACTCTCGACAACAGGAGGGGAGAGCATTATATTTCGCCTATGAAAACAGCGACTTGTCCGCGCCATTCGGAGGGGGGCCGTCGGGTCCCCGATCGGCTCCATCTGCCGCTCGTGCACCGCGCCGCGCCGCGGGTGCAAGTCAGTGCGTGGCCTGTGGATCCTCCGGCCGCGGAGCTATCGGACGAGCAGCTGTTCGAGCGCTACACGGACGGCGACGAGCGCGGTTTCCACCTCCTGGTGCAGAGGTACGAGCCGCGAATTCAGGGCTTCCTCCGGAAGCGGCTGAACGACGAGGAGCGCGTGGAGGACCTGACCCAGGACACCTTCCTGCGCATCCACCGCGCGCGCGACAGCTACGATCCCAACCGGAAGTTCTCGACGTGGATCCATACGATCGCGAACAATCTGCTGAAGAACGAGTTCCGTAACCGCTCGCGCCGTCGCGAGATGGTTTTCTCCGATCTACGCGCGGAGAACGCGCCGTCGGGCGCGCCTTCGCGACCGGTGGAGTTCGAGTCGACCCGCGCGGACCCGGAGTACGAGGCCTACCGCAGCGAGCTGCGCGACGCGATCGACATCGCGATCGAGCGCATGGACGAGCATCACCGCGTCCCATTCGTGATGCGTGAAGTGGACGACCTCTCCTACGAGGAGATCGCCGAGGCCATCGGCATCCCGGTGGGGACCGTGAAGAGCCGCCTGAACCGCGCGCGAAACTCCTTCCGGAGCCTGCTGCCGGTGCCGGTGTGAAGTAGTCTTCGGTCTTCGGTCTTCGGTCTTCAGTCCCCCGCTCCTCTGGGTCCGAGCGGGGGGCTGGTTTTTGTTGGTTGCCGTATCGTACACTGACAGTGAAGACTTATCATGACTCCGCACGTGGTTATCGTGAGCGGTGGGTTCGGGGGGCTCTACGGGGCGCGGGCGCTGCGGCGGGCCCCGGTGGGTCCGGAGGGTGGCGGCGGCTGGATCGAGCGCGACCCCGCCCGGGCGGCGGCCGGGACGCGGTGATCGAGCTCGGATACGAGAGAGCGTTCCGGGAATGGGCGGGACGCGCGGGATACGGATGGGAAAAGATCCGCTATCCGCGCAACGAGGCGGGCGGCGACACGGTCGCGTACCGGATGACCCCGACCGGGGCGCCACGCGCCGTGGTGCTCGCCGTGCACGGCGCCGGGAACGACGCGTTGTTCGCGCTGGTCGGCCTCTTCAAGGAGCTGCTGGGGCGCGGATACGAGGTGTTCACCTTCGACCTGGATGGACACGGGCGCGCCAGCACCACCCTCTTCGGCGACGCCGTCCGCGGCGCGGTTCCCGCGGCGGTCGCGCGGACCGGCGCCGCGCAGCGGGGGCTCCCCGTCCACGCAATCGGCATCAGTCTCGGTGGGGCGATCCTCCTCGCCTCGCTCGCGAATCTTCCATCCCCCCCTCGGTCCGCCTCACTGCTTTCCGCACCGCTCCGGATCCACCTCTCCTGGGCGGCGATCCGCCGGGAGGTTGGGAAGCCGCTCCTGCGCACGCTCTGGCGCGAGCGGAGCCACTACGGGTTCACGGGACTGGTTCCGTCTTTCGGACCCTTCAAGCGCGGTAGCTACCCACTCCGGCTGGCGCAGCCACCCGGCCCCGGCCCTTTCGGGTACGTCGAGGTGCTGAACCAGACATTGGAGCGCCTCTCCCTCGAGGAGGCTGCCCGCAGGGCCTCCATTCCGGTGCTGCTCGCATACGGGCGCCGCGACCTGCTCGTGCCTGCAGAGCAGGCGGAGAGGCTGGCGCAGCTGCTCCCCCGTGCGGAGCTGCTCGTGCTGGACGGCGAGACCCACCTCAGCGCCCCGATGGCTCCACCCGCGGTATACCGGGTGCTGAGCTGGATCGAGGAGCACGGGTAACGGCAGTGCGAAAGTGCAGGATGGTGCGGGGAGTTCCCAGACGCGCGAACGGAGATCAGTCCAGGTATCGTACTGAAGACTGAAAGACTGAAGACCGAAGACTGAAGACTGATCGTCGATAGCCGATAGCGCACTCATGAAAATCGACATACACGTCCACCTGGCGGGCGTAGGGACGCAGGAGTCCGGGTGCTGGGCGTCTGCGGGGTTTCAGAGGAAGCTGGTTTTCAGGTACCTGCGGTGGCGGTTCGGTATCCGGAAGGAGCAGCTGCAGGGTTCGGTCGACCAGGACTGGGCTGCGCGGATCGCCGAATCGATTCGGGCCAGCGAGCTCGACCGGGCGGCGGTCCTGGGGTTCGACGGGGCGTACGACGCTGCCGGGCGGCTGGACGAGCAGCGCTCGCAGATGATCGTTCCGCCCTCGTGGGTGTTCGAGGTGTGCCGCCGTCACCGGGCGGAGCTCCTCCCTGCGCCCTCCATCAACCCGTTCCGGGCCGATGCTCTCGAGCGCCTGGAAGAATGCGTTGAAGGCGGGGCGGTGCTGCTGAAGTGGCTGCCTTCGGCCCAGGGGATCGATCCCGCGAGCCCGAGGATATCCGCGTTCTATCGGCGGTTGGCGGAGGTGCGGATCCCATTGCTGGTTCACGCGGGCGGAGGTGAGAACACCTTCGACGAGCTGGACCCCGAGCTGAACGATGTCCGAAAGCTTCGCGTTCCGCTGGATGCTGGAGTGGTGGTGATCTGCGCTCACTCGGGGGCGCCGGTAGTCCTGTCGCGGCGGCCGGATCAGACTCCGATCCTGAAGGAGATGCTGGAGGGGTACCCCGATCTCTGGGTGGACAACTCGGGAATGGCCAACCCGAGCCGCTTTCCCTCGCTGCCACGCGCGGCCGCCGACCCGTCGCTGCGGGACCGGACCCTTTACGGCAGCGACTTTCCGATCCCGGTGAACGCCGCGTATTACCTGCGCCGACTGGGGGCGCGGCAGGTTCGTGCCCTGGAGAGGGAGCGGAATCCGTTCGATCGAGACGTCCGCCTCAAGCGGGCCCTCGGCTACCCCGACGAGTCGCTCGTCCGCGGCTCCGGCGTGCTCGCGAACCTCCAGCGCTGGAGCCGAGCGTCCGGTCTCTGATCGGCTCGCCGGGTTGCACTTCGGGCGAGCGCCATTACCTTCCTGCGCCGTTCCGCTCGAAAATGGAAGTCGCCGCTGCCGCATGCGTACCAACCCGATCGCCGTTCCTGCCCTGATCCTGGTGGCCATCGCCCGGTTCGCCGCGCCAGGCGCCGCCCAGCTCCGGCCGCTGGAGCCCACGCAGTGGGAGGTGTTCGAGGCGGGAACCAAGTTCGTGGCGTCGGCTGGCGGAGGGATCCACTGGGATCAGCGGGCGGCGCTCGCCGGAACCGAGGGACGGCTCCTAGAGCTCGGGAACTTCCAGGCGAGCTGGCGCAGCGGCCGCATGGCCGTCGAGGGCGCCGGGACCGCTTACCGATTCTTCCGCGACCAGAGCCGTTTCGCGCCGGCGTTCGGCGGGGCGCTCGACGAGAACGGCCCGGACCGACACGACGTCGGCGACTACCGGCTGGCCACTACCCTTCTACTGACGCCGCCCGCCAGTACGACCGCTGCGGTGCTGCGCTTCGGCGTCCGTATTCCGACCACGAGCAACGACGTCGGGATCGACCGGGACCAGACCGATTTCTTTGCGCTCGTCGGCGGCCGCATTCAGGCGCAGCGGTTCTGGGTCGCCGCAGAGACCGGCGTAGGCGTCTACGGCACGCGCTACCCGAACTTCGAGCAGTCGGACGTCCTGGTCTATGCGCTCTCCGCGCAGCTTCCGCTCGGGGTCCTCACCCCGAGCCTGGGGCTCCTGGGGCAGAAGGACGGCACCAGCGCCATCTTGCGCGGCAATGAAGATCTCAGCGAGCTGCGCCTGGGGGTTCGCCTCGGCCGCGCCCACTGGGTGCAGGCGCAGCTGGTCAAAGGTCTGGCGGCGTACAGCCCCGGGGCGGGTCTGCTTATCTCCGGCGGTGCCATCCGCTGAACTTTACCCTACAAAGTACTTGACATATTCGGGAGAGCTGCTATCTTCCGCGCCATGGCACGCATTCATCCGCTCGTACCGCAAACGCCGGAGCCGGTCGCGCTACACGACCGCGCGATGGACGATCTGCGCTTCATCCGCGAGACGATG
>JAHWJV010000007.1 GCA_019348265.1 Gemmatimonadota bacterium | reverse complement strand
ATCGCTCCCTTCGCGCTCGGCGACAGGGTGATGCGGCGCAGCAGCTCGCTTTCGTCCGGGCTGCCCGCGACGATGACCGCGCCGTTGTTCCCGCCTTTCATGATCAGCTCCGGCGAGTCGAGGCGCAGACCGCCTTTCACCTTGCTCTCGTTGTGGCAGGAGGTGCATCTCGCCTCGAGCACCGGCATGACCAGATCCCGAAAGACGTAGGCGGAGTCGATGTTCGTGATGCGCGTGCGCGAAGCCTGCGCTTCGCTCGGGCCGAGGGCACTCTTCAGGGGAGCGGGCAGGTACTGCGTGAGGTATCCCTGCCCGTGCGTGAGCGATCCTCCCACGTGGCCGGCGAGCAGGAGCGCGGCCACGGAGGCCGCCAGCACTCCGGCGTAGAGGCGGTCGAGCCCTCGTCGATGGCGACGCTGCGCGCGGATTTTCAGCGCGGTCGCCACCACCGCACTCGCGGCTACCGAGACCCCGAGCCAGAAGTGCGTACGGACGAGCCGCGGCTCGTACCCGCCCTCCAGCGAGAGCAGGTACCCGGCGACCACCGCGGCCACCGCGCTGAGCGCCCCCAGGAAGAGGACCACCGCCGTCGAGTGCCGGAGCACCCGGAAGGGGCGGTACACGAGCGCCAGGATCTCGAGAATCGCCGCGAGCAGGATCAACCCGATGGGGAAGTGCACGATCATCGGATGGAAGCGGCCGATGAAGCGCAGCAGGTCCGGCGGGTTCCGCAGATCCACCAGCATCAGCGCCGTCAGCGTCAGAGCGACGAGGAAGGCGAACCCGAGCATCGCCCAGACCCGGGGCCGGCTCCATTCGGGCAGGCGCTCCCGGTGCCGTTCGATGAGACGGTGCGCGACGTGCCTCATCCGCGGCTCCCCGCAGCGGAAAAGGGCGACGCCCGGTAGCCCGATGGAAGGCCGAAAGGCCGTGAGCGGCCCGACGATAGACCCACCCGCCGCTGCAGGAGATCCGTCCGATGGGAGCGATTCGCCTTCATCTCTCTCAGGCGAGGATCCCCTTCACCACTTTGCCTTCCACGTCGGTGAGGCGGAACCGCCGTCCCTGGTATTTGTAGGTGAGCTTTTCGTGGTCGATGCCCAGCAGGTGCAGCAGCGTGGCCTGGAAGTCATGCACGTGCACCGGGTTTTGGGCGATGTTGTAGCCGAAGTCGTCCGTCTGGCCGTAAACCATCCCGGGCTTCACCCCGCCGCCCGCCATCCACATGGTGAAGCAGCGCGGGTGGTGGTCGCGTCCGTAGTTCTCCCTGGTGAGCTTCCCCTGCGAGTACGCGGTCCGTCCGAACTCGCCGCCCCAGATGACCAGCGTATCCTCGAGCATCCCGCGCTGCTTCAGGTCCCTGACCAGGGCCGCGGACGCCTGGTCCACGCTCCTGGCCATGGTGGGTAGGTCCCTGGGGAGGTTGCCGTGCTGGTCCCATCCGAGGTGGTAGAGCTGGATGAAGCGGACGTCGCGCTCGGCGAGCCGCCGCGCGAGCAGGCAGTTCGCGGCGTACGTGCCCGGGGTCCGCGAGTCCTCGCCGTACATCTCGTAGATGTGGTCCGGCTCGCCGGCGACGGCCATCGCTTCGGGTACCGAGGTCTGCATCCGGTACGCCATCTCGTACTGGGCTATGCGAGCTGCGATCTCCGGATCGTTGAACTCGTCCTGCTGCAGCCCATTCAGCTCCGCAACGTGATCCAGGAGAACGCGCCGGTCCTGCCCGTCCACCCCAGCGGGGTCGTTGAGGTAAAGGACGGGGTCTTCCCCGGAGCGGAACTGCACGCCCTGGTGCTCCGACGGGAGGAACCCGGTTCCCCAGAGTCGCGAGTAGATGGGCTGATCACCCTGCCGGCCGCGCGAGAGCAGTACGCAGAAGGAGGGGAGGTTCTTGTTCTCGCTGCCGAGGCCGTAGCTGAGCCACGACCCGATCGACGGACGGCCGGGCAGCTGAGAGCCGGTCTGGAAGAAGGTGATCGCGGGGTCGTGGTTGATCGCCTCGGTGTACATCGACTGGACGAAGCAGAGCTCGTCCGCGATGTTCGCCGTGTGAGGCATCAGCTCGCTCACCCAGAGCCCGCTCTCGCCCCGTTGCGTGAAACCGAACTGGGCGCCGGCAAGCGGAAACGCCCCCTGTCCGGCTGACATGGCCGTCAGCCGCTGCTCCCCGCGTACGGACTCCGGGAGCTCTTCGCCGTTCATCTTCTGGAGAAGCGGCTTGTGGTCGAACAGCTCCAGGTGCGAGGGGCCGCCGCTCTGGAAAAGGTAGATGACGCGCTTGGCGCGTGGGGCGAAGTGTGGTCTTCCGAGGATGACCTCCTCGCCGCCCGCCATCGCCCCCGTGCCGGTGCCGCCTACCCCGCCGCCTCCGAAGATGCTCCCGGGTGCGAGCAGAGAGCCCAGGGCGGCGCTGCCCATCCCGAGGCTGATCTCGGCCAGGAAGCGGCGCCGTGACACGGGGTTGAAGCAACCGCAGGGGAAGTCCTTGTCAGCCATGGCTCAGCCTCGTCTAGCGCTTGGTGACGAATTCGTCGGTGTTCAGCAGAGCGTTGGCGACCAGCGTGTAGGCCGCGACCTCGGCGGCGTCCAGGCCCGCGCGGGACTTCGCCTCGCCCACCTGCAGCAGGCCGCGCGCACCGGCGCCCTTCTCCTGCATCCGGGCATGGTGACGGCCGTACAGCGAGCGCAGCACCTGCAGCTCGCGCTGGGATGGCGAGCGGGAATTGACCGCACGGAACCCGTAGCGGAGCCGCCCATCCGGCCCGGTTCCGCCTTCGGCGATCATCCGCTCGGCCAGCACCCGCGCTGCCTCGACGAACTGCGGATCATTCAACAGCCCGAGCGCCTGCGGAGGGGTGTTGGTGCGCGCACGCCGCACCGTGCACACGTTCCGCTCCGTCGCGTCGAAGGTCATCAGCATCGGCGGGGGAGAGCTGCGCTTCCAGAGCGTATACATGCTGCGGCGGTACAGGCCGTCGCCGTGATCCTGCACGTACTTCGCGAGCGCGCCGCGCCCGGCCGACTTCTCCTCCCAGAGCCCTTCCGGCTGGTACGGCCTCGTACCCGGGCCGCCGACGGTGTGCACGAGCAGCCCGCTGGCGGCCAGCGCCCCGTCGCGGATCATCTCGGCCGGCAGTCGGTGACTCGGGCCACGCGCCAGCAGCCGGTTCTCGGGGTCGCGCGTCTGCAGCTCGGGGGTGACCTTCGCCGACTGCCGGTAGGTGGAGGAGGTCACGATCGACCGCAACATCGCCTTCGTGTCCCACCCCGACTCCCGGTAGGTCACGGCCAGATGGTCGAGCAGCTCGGGATGGGAGGGGAGCTCGCCCTGGTTGCCGAAGTCGTCGGCGGTCTTCACCAGCCCGGTCCCGAACAGCATCTGCCAGTAGCGGTTGACGGCGACCCGGGCCGTGAGCGGGTTCTCCGTAGCGAAGAGCCATCGGGCGAGGCCGAGACGGTTGCGCGGAAGGTCGGCAGGGAAGGGAAGCAAGCTCGCCGGCGTGCCAGGCCGCACCCGTTCCGCCGGGGCATCGTAGGCGCCGCGCTTCAGCAGGTGCGTGGGGCGCAGCGTCCGACGCTCCCGCATCACCATTACGTCCTCTACCCCTCGCAGGAGCTCGGTCTCCTCCCTGATGCTCGCGCGCAGAGCCGCGGCGCGCCGCGCATACTCCCGGTCGCGTGTCAGCTGGTGCAGCTCGACGAGGTCGGGGCCGCTCATCGCACCCGGAGCGATGGACCCCGCCAGCCGCGCCATCTCCGCGGCCGCGAGCGGCCGGTCGTAGATACGCACGTCGTCCATCCGGCCGTTGTCGAAGGAAGCGACCTCCGACCCGACCCGCTTGCCGCCGATCTGGAGGGGCGGCGGCCGCCGCGCGCTGAGCGTAGACTCGGGCACGAAGGTCCGCCGCAGGTCGTCCGAGAGCACGTCCACGGCGACCGGGCGCCCGTTGATGTAAACCTTGAGCCCCGCCGCGCGCGCGGTGCCGTCGTAAGTCACGCCCAGGTGCGTCCACGCGTTCACCGGCACCGCAGCCCTGGTCTGCACCCGGATCGCATCGTCGGAGCGCACGTGCATCAGCGCGACGAACACCTTGCCGCCGAGCAGGTTGAGCTCGTAACCGCGGTTCGCGCCGCCGTTGTCCGCCATAGCGCGGATCAGGATCGGCGCGCGCTCCTGGGGCTTGGTGGGGTGGACCCAGACGGCCAGCGAGAACGGATTGGGCCGGTCGAAGACATACGCCTCGTCGACACTCCAGAGGGCCCCTTCGGTCGCCGCGAAGGCGTTGGACAGCTTGCCGGGCACCAGCGGCTGCTTCCCTCGGAGGGAGGCGGGATGCTTCGGGTCCGCCAGGTTCGGCGCCGTCCAGACCGGATCCTCCTCGACCCCCGCCTTCGCCGCCCCGGCGCGCGGAGGAACCTCCTTCTTCCGCTCCACCTCATCGAACGGGAAGTGCCCGATCAGCCCCATCGCCAGCTCAGGGCGCGCCGCCCGCGCGACGCGCAGGTAGCCGGTGTCGCTGGCCACCCTGGTGCGATACGCCTGTAGCTCCTTCGCCAGCGCCCGGGATCTCTGGCGAATGGCGACGAGCTTTCGTTCCGTGGTGTCGTCGGGAAGCAGCAGGACGGGCCCGTTGTTGCCGTCGATCGCTCCCAGGCCGATCTCGTCGACGTTGTTGAAGAAGCCGAAGAGCCGGAAGAAGTCCTTCTGGGTGATGGGATCGTACTTGTGGTCGTGACAGCGGGCACAGTCCATCGAGAGGCCGATGAGCCCGCGTCCGACGGTGGTCACCCGGTCGGAGACGTACTCGACGCGATACTCCTCGTCGACGATCCCGCCCTCCGCGCTCTGCGGGTGATTTCGGTTGAAGCCGGTGGCGAGAATCTGCTCCCGGGTGGCGTGGGGCAGCAGGTCCCCGGCGAGCTGCCAGGTGATGAACTCGTCGTACCGCTGGTTCCGGTTGAACGATTGGATCACCCAGTCCCGCCAGCGCCACTGGTAGTGGATCCCGTCGTCCTGATAGCCGTGCGAGTCCGCGTAGCGCGCCAGGTCCAGCCACTCCGAGGCCATCCGCTCTCCATACGCCGGGCTGGAAAGCAGTCGGTCGACCAGCTTCTCGTAAGCGTTCGGAGAGCGGTCGGCCAGGAAGGCGTCGACCTCAGGAATCGTGGGAGGGAGTCCCGTCAGGTCGTAGGTCACGCGTCGGATGAGCCGTTCCCGGTCCGCCTCAGGGGAGGGTTTCAGCCCCTCGCGCTCGAGCCGGGCGAGCACGAACCGATCGATGGGGCTCTTCGCCCATCGAGCGTCCTTTACGGCCGGAGGCGCCAGCTTCACCGGGGCCATGAACGACCAGTGCGGCTTGTACTCCGCGCCCTGATCGACCCACCTGGCAAGCACCGCCTTCTCGTAGTCGGAAAGCAGGAGCCCGGACTCGCGCGGCGGCATCACCTCGGCGGAGTCGCCGGAGACGATGCGATGCAGCAGCTCACTCCCGCCGAACAGGCCAGAGCGGGCCACCGCCCGGATCCCGTCCTCGGTATCGAGCCTCAGGTCGGCCCTGCGGGCGTTCCCGTCCGGACCATGGCAGGCGAAGCAGCGGTCGGAGAGAATCGGCTTCACGTGAAAGTTGAAGTCGACGCGCTCCGGCAGCTCGCCGGCGTAAAGGTCCTCCGCTGAAGGCTCGCACGAGCTGAGGACGACCAGAAGCGGCAGTGCTGACAGCGCCCACGGGAGTGCCCGCTGACGGAGTCGGCCAGGCGATCCGGAGCGGGCGTTCGGCGGTGCGAGTGGCTGTCGTGGGCTCGGATGGGTCATGCTACCGAGTGGTTATCGGCTGCGCCGCGCCGCGGAGGGCAGGGCTCGATGCGATCGCGGGCCGGCCAGCGTCGGGATGCTGGTTCAGCGGCGCTGCGCCTTGATCACCGTCGAGCGGCGCGAGGGCTGGACGCGGGAAATCTGGCGCGAGGGAGTGTCTGCGAAGGTAATATCACCTTCGCACTTTCGCACTACTGGTCCCCGAACTCCAGCTTCACGGGGCGTGACTGGCAGTGCTCACCGCAGCCGAAGCGGTAGCGGTTCCGCGCGAACCAGCGGTAGAAGCGGTCGAGAGCGGTTCCCATGTACGGCAGGTCGAAGACCCAGCCGAGCCAGGCTCCGTGGGGAAGGATCTCGAGGAGCTTCTCGATCGCACCCGCACCCTGCCAGGTCTGCCCACCTGGCCCGATGAGCTGCACCGCCTCCGCGTAAGCTTCGGCGGGGATCCAGGGGAAGCGGGAGAAGACGCTGGTGTTCTGGGACGGCAGCGTCTCGAGCTGTTTGCCGGTGTCCCACTTCTCCAGCAGGGTAACCAGCTTCCGGCACGTCTTGCAGGTCCCATCCCACACCACCGTGTACGGGCGGCCCGAGCCGGCGCCCTGCGCCTCCTGCCCCCCGAAGACGAAGCGAACGACGGGGAAGCTCACGCTGCCCGTACCCGCGTGTGGATCTGCGGACTGTGCTGAAAGGTCTTGTGGACCGTGCAGAGGTGGGCGGCACGCTCCGCAGCGGTGCGCCGATTCTCCGGGAGCGAGGGCCACACGACCTCGACGACGAACTCGCCGACCCGATGCGGGTCCTCCACGAACGTCCACTCGACCTCGATCGCCAGGTCCTCTCCGCTCAGCTTCGCGTTGGTCCCCCAGGAGCGAAGGACGGAGTAGATGCACATGCCCAGGCCGCTGGCGAGCATGTGGAAGGGCGAGTACTGCATCTCGGCCGAGTCGGCCTCGATGGTGAGCGGGCCGGCCCCGCCGTCGATGCGGAGCCGCTGATCATTTACCAGGAGAATCTTCACCGATGCCTCCTTCCGGGTCGTCGCCGTCCGGCGCCGGCTCGTGGGCCGGCTTGCCCGCGTGGGTGACGGGAGTCCACGACGGTGAGTCGCTGGCCGGGAACGACTCCTCGGACGTCTCGTCCACCGGGTCCGGGGCGGCGTCGCCGCTCGGGTCCTTCGGGTTCCTATCCATGGATGCTGATGAGGCTCTCGCCGCCGTCGACCCACATCTCGGTGCCGGTGATATGGACCGCCGCATCGGACGCGAGGAAGAGCACCACCTGGGCGACGTCCTCGGAGCTCCCCGGCTTGCCGCGCAGAGGGTGCCACCCCTTGGGGAACTCGACCGGAACTCCGAGATGATCGATGTCCCGGTGCTCCGTGTTGTCGTCGATGCTGGTCTCGATCGCGCCGGGACAGATCACGTTCACTCGAACCTTATCCCGGGCCAGCTCCAGCGCCATCATCTTGGTGAACGCGAGCTGCCCCGCCTTGGACGAGGCGTAGGCGGTCGCGCCGGTGTTGCTGAAGACTCGCGTACCGTTGATGGAGGCGTTCACGATCACGGAGCCGCCGCGCTTCTTCAGGTGCGGCACCGCGTATTTCAACGTCAGGAAGGTCCCCTTCAGGTTGATCGCCATCGTCTTGTCCCACTCCTCCGGGTCGAGCTCCTCGATCGGGGCCCATACCCCGTTGACGCCGGCGTTCGCGAAGACGATGTCGAGCCGATCCCAACGCTCGACGATCTGGCGAATGGCACCCTCCATCTGATCGGGCTTCGAGGTGTCGGCGGTGACCACCATCCCCTCGCCCCCCGCATCCTCGATCTCCCGCACCGTTTTCTGGAGCTCCTCCTCGGTGCGGCTGAGCGCCGCCACCCTGGCCCCTTCCCTGGCCAGCAGGAGGGCGGCCGCCTTACCGATCCCGGAGCCGGCGCCGGTCACCAGGGCGACCCGTCCTTCGAGTTGCATCTTACCCTCCATCCCGCTGTGAGTTAACAAGATGCACAAACCTGTCGAATTTTTCGTGCCGCGGCTCGCGGAAGTTCACTCATCCCAGCGGAAATCGCGCGGCCGCCTCGTGCCGCGCCGGGCCGCCGCCCAGAAGACTGCGGTACAGCACCACCTCATCCACGGTCATCGGGATCTCTGGGCCGGTGGGGCGGCCGAGCAGCGGAGCGACGTTCTGAGGCGGCCTGATACGGCTCAGCGTCAGGTGCGGTGAGAAGGGGCGGGCCTCGGGGGCGAACCCGCCCGTGCGGGCGCACGCTTCGACCCGCTCCGCGAGGAGGCGGAGCTCGGATACCCCCGTCGCGATGCCCAGCCAGAGGACCGCTGCGCGGACCTCGCGGGGAAACGCCCCGAGCGAGGAGAAAGTGATCTCGAACGGGCCGCCGAGCGCCGCCCTGCGGAGCTCCCGCTCCAACCCAGCTGCCGCCGCGGGCTCCGTGTCGCCGAGGAAGCGCAGCGTCAGATGCCAGCTGGGCGCGGGAACCGCCCTGCCCGGAACCCCCTCAGGAAGCGCATCCGTGATGCGCGTGGCGATCGTCACACGAACGGGTTCGCTGAGCGGAACTGCGACAAAGAGTCGGTCCAAGTACGGAACGTGCGAGAGTACGAGCGAGCGAGAGCGCGGAAGCGCTTTTTCACTCTCGCACTATCCGGTCCGGGAACCTTCCACACACGCTGGCGGTTGTATTGGGTGGACGAACCGGCGCGCCTCTCAGGAACAGAGAAGATCATGCTCATCAAGCGACCCGCGGACATCCGCGAATCGGAGATCACGCCGGAGGGGCTGTACCTGGACCGCCGGAAGTTCATTGGGACTTCGGGGCAGGCCGTCATCGCCGCCGCCGGAGCTTCGCTGCTGGGCGCGTGCGACGCGTCGGCCGAGACGCAGCAGAAGGAAGAGCTGACGCCTCTCGAGGACGTGATCGGCTACAACAACTTTTACGAGTTCGGCACGGGCAAGGACGATCCGGCCAAGAACGCCAAGAACTTCCGCGTGCGGCCCTGGACCGTCGTGGTGGATGGACACGTCGCGAAGCCGGCGACGTACAACCTCGAGGACCTGGTCCGGCCGATGAAGATCGAGGAGCGCGTCTACCGGATGCGCTGCGTCGAGGCCTGGTCCATGGTCATCCCGTGGCAGGGATTCGCGCTCCGCGACCTCATCAACCGGGTGCGGCCCACCTCCCGCGCGAAATACGTCTCCTTCACCACGCTGAACGACCCTCAGCGCATGCCCGGGCTGCGCTACCCGGTCCTCGACTGGCCATACCGCGAGGGGCTGCGCATGGACGAGGCGATGCATCCGTTGACCATTCTGTCGACCGGGCTCTACGGGAAGAGCCTGCTCGGGCAGAACGGGGCGCCGATCCGGCTGGTGGTGCCCTGGAAGTATGGCTTCAAGGGGATCAAGTCGATCGTGCGGATCTCCTTCGTCGAGACGCAGCCGCAGACGAGCTGGAACAAGAGTGCGCCGAACGAATACGGCTTCTACGCCAACGTGAACCCGGAGGTCGACCATCCGCGCTGGAGCCAGGCGCGCGAGCGCCGGATCGGCGAGTGGCTCCGTCGGCCCACACTCCCCTACAACGGCTACGCGGACCAGGTCGCCGGTCTGTATCGGGGGATGGATCTGCGGAGAAATTTCTGATGTCGGTTCGGGGAAGTGCGGAGGTGCGAGAGTCCGAAAGTGCCAGAGGGAATCACTCTCGCACTCTCGGACTCTCGCACCTTCGCACTCTGCTGTTCGTCATCTGCCTGCTCCCGCTGGCCAACCTGATCTTCGACGGCTTCACCGGTGGGCTCGAAGCGGAGCCGGTGAAGGACATCACGCACCGGACGGGCTGGTGGGCGCTCACCCTGCTCCTGCTCACGCTGGCGATCACCCCGATCCGGAAGCTCAGCGGGTGGAACCACGTGATCAAGCTGCGGAAGACTCTGGGCCTGTTCGCGTTCTTCTACGCCTCGATCCACCTGCTCATCTACTTCGGCCTCGACCAGGCTTTCTCCTTCGCCTACATCGGCGAGGACATCATCAAGCGGCCGTACATCACGGTGGGGTTCACGGCGCTCCTCCTCCTGGTCCCGCTGGCGCTCACCTCGAACCTGAAGGCGATCCGGCGGCTGGGGAAGCGCTGGCAGAAGCTGCACCGCCTGATCTACCTGTGTGCCGCCCTGGGCGTCCTGCACTTCTACTGGCTGGTGAAGGCGGATGTCCGCGAGCCGCTCTTCTTTGCGGCCGCGCTCGCGATCCTGCTGGCGTTTCGGCTTCCGCTCCTACAGCGAAAGTCCGCTCCCACGCGTGCGCCCCGCCCCGCCCGGGCGGGGCCGCTCGAGAAGCCGCAGTAGACCTGCCGAAACGCCAGACGACGCCCTCAGCCGCCTCTCCTGTCGCCGGCTGGTCACCCGGTCGCGCATTGCACGCTGAGCGGGACCGCATTCTGGCAGGCGATGCTCTCCGACATACCCTGCGCGTTCCCCCCGCAGGTGCTCTCCTGCGCCGACTTGCGCGCCTCCGCCTCCGTCCGCCCGGCGCCCTTCCGGCACACCGTCTCACCCTCGAACTGAAGGCACACCTCGCAGCTCACCTGCGCGGCCGTGGTGGTGTCGTAGACGATGTAGCTCACGAAGAGCGCGATCGCGAGCGCCACCACCCATTTCGCGCTGAACTTCATCTCTCCACCTCTCCAATTTCGGGTTGGGCGATGGCCCCGCCCGAGTCGAAGGGTGGGCCATCGCCAGTAGGTTGCGAAGGCACCCGCCGAGACGAGCGTGGACCGGCGGAGGCGCCTCGTACATCCGCCTAATACGCGTGCGAACCTAACGCGACTGCAGCCCCGCTGGCTGGACAGGTAATACGCGGTCGACGCGCCAGCGCAAGGTTCCCGCCCCTCGACTGAGGGTGAGGTGCTGGAACGTGGAGAGGCCGATCCCGGTCGATTCGGGATCGGCCTCTCGGTCTTGAGGAAGGCGTTCAGCGTCCGGTGCCGACCGCCACGCCAAGGCCGGCGCTGACCACCCACCCCCCGTGTGTCACATCATTCGTATGCGCCTCCTGGATCCGTGCGAGTCCGAGATCGATCGGACCGAGCCGGAGGCCGCCGGACAGCAGGCTGCCGCCGCCGAGGTTGCTGGCGTATCCAGCGCGCAGCCCGAGAATCGAAAGACGCTGCTCCGCACCGACGGATACGGAGGGAGCTACTGAGAAGGACGCTCCCGCTCGCCTGTCCTCCCTCGATCTTCATGTCCGCACGAACGGCCGGGTACAGGAGCGCCACGGCGCCAACCTGCTGGAGCAGGTTTTCGCTGCCCGAGACACGGAGACCTTGCAACGGTTCCCCACCTCCCCGCAGCGGCTGCGAAGGCCTCGGATCGAGGGCGCCACGCTGGTGGACGAAGCTCCCGGTGCACGATTTGCCGCCGCCCCGGCGCTCTCCACCCCGAAAACGGCTGCCGGCTCCGGCAGGACGGCGGACAGCGTCCCCAGCTGCTGGATCTGCGCCTGCACGATCCCGGTCGAGGCGTCCACTCGGGTCTCCGCGACCTCCTGCACCGCGCTGCCGGTGACGTTGATCACCGAGGCGAGCCAGGCCTGGCTCGCATTCGAGGCGTCGAACCGGAGCTCGATGCTCGCAGGCCGAGCCAGCATCGCCCCCGCTGGCTCGAGCTTGAACGCTGATGAGACCGCCGCGCCGCTCCGCTGTGGGGGCGAGGGCACCATCGCAAGCGTAACCGGCGTGCTCTTCTCGAGGGCGCCGGCGGGGAACTCGACCGACGCGCCGGCTGAGGTGCTCAACGTACCGCCCGTGCTGCTGATCACCTGGGTCGTGCTCACCGCTTCGGCCGAAAACGGAAGCGCTTGGGTCTGGGGCTCGCAACCGGCAAGGGTCCCACCCAACAAGATTGCTGCTGATTTGATGCGCATGAAAGGAAACGGAATACGATTAAAATGAAGCCCCGGGCCGAGGTGAGACGGCCTGGAGGCGTGATGTTGATGAGATCGAGAGGAAAGTTGCGTGCCCGGCTGAAAACCCAGCATTCATGCTGTGATTCCGGTTCGGTGGTTGACGGATTCGCCACAAATGTTTCGCAATACGCAAGGTTTGCCGGGATCCGCCGTGGAGGCCCGACGTGCCCCGCCCGCCGCCCCGTGGTATCTTTGCCGACCTTTTTCCGGCAGGAGAGTGCGTGCCCCATTCCCAACGGCGAATGCTCCCCGTCCGCGAGTCGACGGCGCGGCAGGAAGACCGGCTGCTCGCCCGGGAGGCGAGGGAGCTGCTCCGCATCGCGGGACCCATCATCCTGAGCCAGCTCGGGGGGGTGGGGATGCTGACCATGGACACCATCATGGTCGGCCCGCTCGGAGCGCAGGCGCTGGCGGCGAGCGGCCTCGCGAATTCGCTGCACATGGCCGTGGTGATGATGTCCACCGGTACGCTGCTGGGGATGGGCCCGCTGGTGAGCCGCGCCTTCGGAGCGGGCGACCGCTGGGAGTGCCGGCACGTGCTGGTGCAGGGGCTCTGGCTGGCGCTCGTCCTCGCGATCCCGCTGATGGCGATCAACTTCCTCGGGGAGCCGCTGAGCGTGGCGCTTGGACAGCCGGAGGAGGTGTCGGCGCTCGCCGGCGGATACATGACGGCGCTCGCCTGGGGAGTCCCGCCTCTGCTCCTGTTTACCGCGCTGCGCAACTTCCTGGAGGGGATGGGGATCGCCAAGCCGGCCATGGTGATCACCTTTCTCGGGCTGGCGGTGAACCTGATCGGCAACCAGGTGCTGATCTACGGGATCGAGGGGTGGATCCCGGCGTTCGGCGTGGTGGGGAGCGGGTGGGCTACGACGCTGGTGCGTTACGCGATGCTCGCCGCGATGGCGACCTACCTCCTGCGGCACCGGGAGCTGCACCCGTTCGAGGGCGTCCGCTTCAGCCCCGAAGGGACGATGTTCCGGCGCATCGTGAAGATCGGAATCCCGAGCGGCGCGCAGATGGGACTCGAGGTAGGCCTCTTCTCCTTCGCGGCGGTCATGATGGGCTGGTTCGGGGCCGTGGAGCTCGGTACGCACCAGGTGACCCTAAACATCGCCGCGACTACCTTCATGGTCGCGCTGGGCGTCAGCCTCGCCGGGTCGATCCGGGTCGGCCAGAACCTGGGCGCGGGCGACCCCGCCGGCGCTCGGCGCGCGGTCCTGCTGACCTTCGCGCTCTCGGTCGGGTTCATGGGACTCTGCGGGGTCGCCTTCCTCGGCATGCCCGAGACGCTCCTGCGCCTTTACACGGACGATCCCT
Source organism: Gemmatimonadota bacterium (assembly GCA_019348265.1). Taxonomy (GTDB): domain Bacteria; phylum Gemmatimonadota; class Gemmatimonadetes; order Longimicrobiales; family Longimicrobiaceae; genus JAHWJV01. The sequence goes on along the minus strand of JAHWJV010000007.1, from coordinate 10,628 downwards.
CGCTGCTGAAGCTCGGGCGCGAGCTTCTCTTCATGGCGGCCCTCTTCCAGCTTTTCGACGGCGCGCAGGTGGCCGGCTTCAGCGTCCTTCGCGGGGCCGGAGACACCCGCGTTCCCATGATCCTGGCCGCGCTAGCCTACTGGGCCGTCGGCGCCCCCGCGGCCTACCTGCTCGGCTTCCATTCCGCTCTCGGCCCCTCCGGCATCTGGGCCGGCCTCTGCATCAGCCTCGCGGTCGCATCGGCGTTGCTGGTGAGGCGGATACGGCGGGTACTGTATTGAAAGTGTGAAAGTGCGAAAGTGCGGAAGTGCGAAGGTGCTGACCAGGGAGGGAGCGAGACCTCCTGACGTGAGCGGAAGATCGCCGTCTACTTTCTCGCTCTCGCTCTCGCACTCTCGCACTTTCCGGTTGTAAACGTTCGGCCCCCCGCCGGCATCTGATTCCACGGGGCCTCCTGCAGCACTCGAATGCTAGGCGATGCCGATTCATGCCGGTCCTGTCTGAGGTGGGAGTGAGCACGGTCGATCCGGGAGCGACGGTGCGCGAGGCGCAGGCGGGAAGCGCGCCGGCGTTCGAGCGCCTGTATCGCGAGCATTCGGCCCGGATCTACGCCCTATGCCTTCGGCTCGCGGCCGATCCGGTGCAGGCGGAGGAGCTTACCCAGGACGTGTTCGTGCGGGCGTGGCAGAAGCTGGACTCCTTCCGGGGGGATAGCGCCTTCGGAACCTGGCTGCACCGGCTCGCGGTGAACGAGGTGCTCGGGAAGCGGCGGGCGGACGGGCGACGCGGGGCGCGGGTGATGATCGCCGAGGACCTCACGATCTTCGAGACGCCCCGAGTGGTGGGGCAGGAGGGTTTCCAGCTCGACTTGGAGGCAGCGGTGGCCACGCTCTCGGAAGCGACCCGCACGGTCTTCGTGATGCACGACGTAGAAGGCTACACCCACGACGAAATCGCGAACCTTACCGGCCGGGCGGAGGGCACCTGCAAGACGCTCCTGCACCGCGCGCGGAAGATGTTGAGAGAGAGGCTACGATGAAGCAGGACCACGCATACGTGCTCGATCGGCTGGACCACTTCCTGGATGGGGAGCTCCCCATCCAGGAGCGGCTCGCGGTCCAGGAGCACCTCGGCCGGTGCGACGACTGCCTCGAGGAGATGGAGGTGGTGCGAGAGATCCGCGATGCGGCCCAGCTCCTCCCGAGGGAGATTGCGCCGCCCCGCGACCTCTGGCCGGCCATCGCGGCTCGCATCCATGCCACTTCACCGGAGCAGGATCGCGCGGTGATCCAGGTGGACTTCAGTCCCCGTCCTCAGGCGCGCCGGGCGGGGGTATGGGTGATCCGCATCGCCGCGGCGCTCGCGCTGGTGGTCGCCTCATCGAGCGTCACCGTGCTGCTGCTCCGGCAGCCCGGCACCGAGCCGGTGGCGGTGATGCCGACGAACACAGCCCGGGCTCCGGCGAAGACGGCGCTCGCGGCATTCGCGCCGACGGAAGTGGAGTACCAGGGAGCGGTGAACGCACTCCACGCGGAGCTTCGGCAGAGCAGGGGCCGGCTCTCGCCCGAAACGATGGCCACGGTCGAGGCGAACCTGCGGATCATCGACGCGGCCATTGCCGAGTCGAGGGCGGCGCTCGCGGCCGATCCTTCGAATGCTCGGCTCCCGATGCTCCTTTCGGGCGTCTACCAGAAGAAGGTCGAGCTGCTTCAGCACGCGGTACAGATCTCGGCGCGCACCTGATGCTGAAGCGTCATCCTGCCTACAACGATCGCGAGTTTAGATCATGATGAGAGCTGCCCTTCTGGTCCCCGTGGTACTCGCCGCCCTGGCGTGCGAGGCGTCGGGGCAGGAGCAGGTGAACCAGACGATCCCCACCGTCCCCACCGGGCAGATCGAGATCGTGAACGTCGCCGGATCCGTGCGGGTGATGGGTTGGGATCGTAACGAGATCCGCATCACCGGACGCCTTGGGGAGGGGACGGAGCGGCTGGCGGTGGAGGGCGGCCGCGACCGGACGACCATCCGGGTGGTCCTCCCACAGAACCGTCGGAACGTCCGCGGCTCCGATCTCGAGATCCGGGTGCCGTCGCGGAAGGAGTTGACCGTCCGCACGACCAGCGCGACCATCGAGCTCGCGGGCCTCACCGGTGGACTGACCGCCCAGTCGACCAGCGGCGACGTGGAAATCACCGGGAACCCGCGCCAGGTCACCGCCGGATCGACCAGCGGCAACGTTCAGGTGAACGCCAATACGAGGATCGTCAGCGTGAACACGACCAGCGGGAACATCAAGATCGCAGGTCGCGCGCAGGAGAGCATCGCGGCGCGCTCGGTGAGCGGAGACGTGGAGCTGGAGGCGAGCACGCCGGAGCTCACCACGGAGACGGTTAGTGGTGACCTGCGGGTGCGTGGCGTGACGCGGCGTGTGAGCGCCAACACCGTCAGCGGTGACGTGGAGATCAGAGGCGCGCGCATCCAGTACCTCTCGATGGAGAGCGTCTCCGGCGACCTCCACTTCAATGGTGAGCTCGCCTCCGATGCGGCGCTCAACATCGAGAGCCACAGCGGCGACGTCGAGCTGGCGCTACCAGGCGACGTGGCCGTGAACTTCAAGCTGAACAGCTTCAGCGGCGACATCGAGAGCGCGTTCGGGCCCGGGCCCCAGCGGACGAGCCGGCACGGCCCCGGCCAGGAGCTCACCTTTTCGACCGGTAGCCGCGGGATCGTCGCCGCCCGAACCTTCAGCGGCAGCATCCGCATCCAAAGACGTTGAGGCCGGTTCGCTCCACCCACCACCTGGAAGAGCTCCCATGCGATCCTTCTGGATCCCTCTCGCCATCACGATCTTCGCCCTCCCGGCGGCCGCCTCCGCGCAGAGCTGCCGATTCTCGGCCGAGCGCAACGCGACGCTCTCCACGTCCGGAGTGCAGCGCGCCCGCATCGGCGCGCGGGCGGGCTCGCTTCGCATCGAGGGGCGCGCCGGACTCCAGGAGATCCGCGTCCGGGGCACCGCCTGTGCCTCGACTCGTGAGCTCCTCGAGGCGCTCCGACTCGACACCGGCCGGGACGGTGGAGAGGCACGCGTGCTGGTGGAAACGCCGAACATGCACGGTCCGGGCGACCGGTACGCCTCTCTCGACCTGGTGATCGAGGTCCCCGAGAGGCTCGGGCTGCACGTCACCGACTCCAGCGGAGACCTCACCGTCCGGCACGTCGGCGGCCTCACCCTCGAGGACAGCTCGGGCGAGATCAAGATCGACGACGTCAACGGCTCGATCGACCTCCGCGACAGCTCCGGCAACGTGGAGATCGGCACCGTGCGAGGCGACGTTCGCCTGAACGACTCTTCCGGTGACCTGCACGTCCACGACGTTACCGGCAGCGTTCTCGTGGAGAACGACAGCTCCGGCAACATCGAGCTCCAGGGCGTCCGTGGCGACGCCGAGATCCGCGTAGACTCCTCCGGGGACATCGTCGCCTCCGGCATCCGCGGCGACTTCACGGTCAACCGCGACTCCAGCGGCCGGATCCGGTACCGGGATGTGCTGGGTCATGTGCGGATACCCTCGAACAAGAGGGAGTAGGGAACGGGGAACAGGGCGCAGGGGATAGGGCTTAGGGCCGCCATCGATCATGATGGCGGCCTCTGCTGTTCCGTTTCCGCTGTTCCCTCTCCCTATATCTGGTCTGATTCTGGCAACGCCTCCCGCCCCCGCCCGGAGAGTGCCGGGATCGTGAATGGAGAAGAAGGAGGAGTCGTTATGCTGCCGAAATCCGGTTCGGAGCCCGTATGGGATGTCGAGTCGCCGCCCCAGGAGTTCACCAGGTTGGGCGAGAATCTCCGGGCGGACGTCTGTGTTGTCGGGGCGGGGATCGCCGGGATGTCGGTTGCGTACGAGCTGAGCCGGGCGGGGAAGAAGGTGGTGGTGTTGGAGGACGGGGCGGTTGGCGGGGGGCAGACGGGCCTCACGACCGCGCACCTGGCCAGCGCGATGGACGACCGCTTCCATGCCATCGAGGACATGCACGGGCTCGAAGGCTCGCGCCTTTCTTACGAGAGCCATCAGGCCGCGGTCGACCGCATCGGCCAGATCGTATCGGACGAGTCGATCCAATGCGACTATCGCAATCTCGACGGCTTTCTGTACCTCGCGGAGGAACATGGCCCGGACGAGCTCCAGCGCGAGATCGAGGCGGCGCACCGCGCCGGCTTCACCGACGCCGAGCTGCTGGACCGGATTCCCGGCGCGCCCTTCGACAGCGGACCGTGCATCCGCTTCCCGCACCAGGGCCGCTTCCATCCGCTGAAGTACCTGCGCGGCCTCTCCGCCGCGATCCAGAAGAACGGGGGCAGCATCTTCACCGGCACCCACGTCGATGAGGTGAACGGCGGGGACGGCGCGCACGTCACGACCAGCGACGGGTTCACCGTGCACGCGGACGCGATCGTGGTCGCGACCAACTCCCCGGTCAACGACCGGGTGGTCATCCACACGAAACAGGCTCCCTACCTCACCTACGTGGTGGGCGCGCGCGTCGACGCGGACAAGGTCCCGGACGCGTTGATATGGGACACGGGAGATCCGTACAACTACATCCGCCTGCAGGAGGTGAAGAAAGGCGCCGACCGCTACCACGTGCTGATCGTGGGCGGCGAGGACCACCACACCGGCGAGGACTATGACGAGGGGGAGCGGTTCCGCGACCTGGAGGATTGGACGCGCGAGCACTTCCCGATCGGGGAGGTCGAGTTCCGCTGGTCCGGTCAGGTGTACGAGCCGATCGACTATCTCGGGTTCATCGGTCGTAACCCCGCCGGCCCGGACAACGTCTTCGTGGCTACAGGCGATTCCGGGCAGGGGATGACGCACGGGACGATCGCCGGGATGTTGATCTCGGACCTGGTGCTCGGCAAGGAAAACGCGTGGGAGAAGCTCTATGACCCGTCGCGCATCTCGCTGAAGGCGACGCCGGAGTTCATCAAGGTGAACGCCCAGGTGGCGGGGCACTATCTGGAATGGCTCACCGGATCGGAGGCAGAGGTCGACTCGACCCGAGAGATCCCCCGCGGCAGCGGCGCGATCATCCGTCGGGGGCAGGCACCGATCGCGGTCTACCGCGACGACCAGGGGGTTCGCCACGAGATGTCGGCGGTCTGCACGCACCTTGGCTGCATCGTCCACTGGAACGAGATGGCGAAGACCTGGGACTGCCCGTGCCATGGCTCCCGCTTCGAGCCCGAGGGGGAGGTGCTGAATGGCCCGGCTCCCGTCGGCCTGCGCACCGCGGAAGAGGGGGAGTGATGGCGGTACGAGCGGTCATTCTGGATATCGATGGTACGCTGCTGCTGAGCAACGACGCGCACGCGCAGGCCTTCGTCGACTCGGCTCAGGAGATGGGCATCGAGGCGGATTTCGAGAAGATCCGCCGCCTGATCGGGAAGGGCGGTGACAAGCTCATCCCGGAGGTGTTCGGCTTCGAGAAGGAGAGCAAGCAGGGTAAGCAGCTGGACTCTCGCAAGGGCGAGATCTTCCGCGAGCGCTACCTCCCGGGGCTCGAGCCCACCCCCGGCGCCCGCGCGCTGCTGGAGCGGCTGCGCCAGGACGATCGGGCGCTCGTCGTGGCGACTTCGGCGGACAACGCGGACCTGAAGGGACTGCTCGACCAGGCTGGCGTCCGCGACCTGATCGAGGAAGCGACCTCGGCAAGCGATGTCGAGGGCTCCAAGCCCGAGCCCGACATCGTCGAGGCCGCGCTCGAGAAGGCCGGCGCCCCCGCGCGCGATTGCGTCATGCTCGGTGACACACCGTACGACGTCGAAGCCGCCAGCCGGGCAGGCGTCCGCGTCATCGGGGTTCGCACCGGCGGCTGGAACGAGCGAGAGCTCCGCGGCGCCATAGCCGTCTACGACGACTGCGAGGACCTCCTCGCGCACTACGCCGAGAGTGTGCTGGGGGATTGAGGAGGAGATGTCACGGATAACGGATAGCGGATAGCCGATAGCGGATCGCCCCTTCCAAGGAGACCATCATGCTCGTCCTCACGACGCCGAACATCGAAGGGAAGCGGATCACGCAGTACGTCGGCCTCGTGACCGGCGAAGCGATTCTCGGTGCCAACGTATTCCGGGATCTCTTCGCCAGCGTGCGCGACATCATCGGGGGGCGGTCCGGGGCCTACGAGGGGGAGCTGCGCAAGGCCAAGCAGATCGCGATCCGCGAGATGGTGGAGGAAGCCACCGCGCGAGGAGCCAACGCGGTGGTGGCCGTGGACCTCGACTACGAGACTATCTCGGTCGGTAGCGGCGGAGGGATGCTGATGGTCAGCGCCAGCGGGACCGCGATCGTATACGAAGAATAGCGGAACCAGAAATTGAAAAGCGGAAGTCCGGCCTGGCGTGGTCGGACTTCTCGCTTTTCACTTGTCACTTTGCGCGTTCTTCACGTACCTGTCCATCCAGTCGATCATCTCCGCGAGCGCGTGGAGCACCGACTCCCGGGCTCGGTAGCCGTGGCTCTCGTGCGGGAGCACGACGTAGCGCACCGTGGCCCCGTGGCCCTTGAGTGCGTGGTAGAAGCGCTCGCTCTGGAGCGGGAAGGTGCCGGAGTTGTTGTCGACTTCACCGTGGATGAGCAGGACCGGCGCGCGGATCCGGTCTACGTAGGTGAAGGGGCTCATGCGATGGTAGGTGTCCGGCGCCTCCCAGTACGTGCGCTGCTCCTGCTGAAACCCGAAGGGCGTGAGCGTGCGGTTGTATGCTCCGGAGCGGGCGATGCCCGCCCGGAAGAGATCGGAGTGCGCGAGCAGGTTCGCCGCCATGAATGCGCCGTACGAGTGCCCGCCGATACCGATGCGCTCGCGGTCGGCGACCCCCAGCTCGACCGTCCGGTCCACAGCCGCCTTGGCGTTCGCGACGAGCTGTTCGACGTAGGAGTCGTTCGGCTCCGCCTCGTCGACCCCGATGATCGGCATCGCCGGGCCGTCCAAAATGGCGTACCCCTGGTTGAGCAGGAACAGGTGCGATGCGCCGGCCGGTCGGCTGAAGCGGTTTGGTGAATCGTCCACCTGGCCAGCCGCGTCGGCGTCCCGGAACTCGCGAGGATAGGCCCAGACCAGCATCGGGAGCGGGCCGTCGCGCTCCCGGTCGTAACCGGGTGGGGTCAGCAGCGTAGCGCTGAGACTCACGCCATCGGGTCGAGCATAGGCTACGATCTCGCGCGTGATGCCGGCGAGCTCCGGCGCCGGATCGGGGAAGTCGGTGAGCGCGCGAACGGTGCCCTCGCGCAGGTTACGCACGTAATAGTTCGGTGGCTCGGCGGCCGCTTCCCTGCGCGTCAGCACTACGTCTCCGGACGGGCCGAGCATGGCCGCCACTTCCTCGTAGTAGGGGTCCTCCGCGCGCCCGAGCCGCGTCGTTCCGCCGCTGTGGATCGACATCCGGTCCAGGAAGGGATAGTCGCCGCGCGGCGACGCGCCGTCACCCGATAGGAAGATCTCCTCCCCGTCCGCCGTGAACAGTAGAACGAAGCGCCCGGCGGCGTTGCGGATGGTCGCCGGCATACCGGGGTCGTCGTAGAGATTCTGGTACGACCGGTCGGCGAGGAGGCGCGGCGGCGCCGACGGGGTGCCGGGCGAGATTGCGAAGCGGCGCTCGCTGCGCGTATTCCACCACCGCGAAAATACCATCGCGAAGTCGTCTCGACCCCAGAATACCCCCACGCACCGATGCTCGAGCGTGATCAGGGGCTCGGGCGTCCCGGTGAACGGGACGGTCAGCGAGTACACCCTGTCGCGCTCTTCGGCGGCGTTCCGCGGGTCGCCCCCGTCCAGCGCCTCTACCCAGACGACGGTGTCCGGCGCGTCCGCCCGCCACTGCACGTTGCGCGGACCGGTCGGGACGGCGTCGAAAGCGACCGGGACGTCCTCGGCCAGGGGGAGGTCCGCCAGCTGACGCACCACTCCGCCGCGGGCGTCAAGGATTGAAAAGTCGGTCGGAAAGCGGTAGTATGGAACGACATAGCTGAACGGCCGCTTGAGCCGCTCGACGAGCAGGAACTCCCCGCCGGGCGCCGCGCTGAAGTCGCTGATGATTCCTGGATCGCCGAGCGGCTCGGCTGGCCCCCCGTCGAGCCCGACCCGGCAGAGCTGCGCGGCGAAGTAGTGCTCGAACAGACGCTCTTCGTGCGGTGCCTTCAGCAGGTCCTGGTAGGTGCGGCCTGGAGCCGTCTTGCCGAGATTCTCCTGGATGAGCGGGCCCGAGGGGACGGCGGGCTTCTCCGGCGCCTGGCCTCGGCCGTCCGGAATCCGCTTCACCAGCAGGCTGACGCCCGAGGGCTCCCACTGGTACGAGCAGCCGAGGGTGCCGTTCAGGCGGTCGGAGAGGCGGCGCGTGCGCGCCGTCCCGGTCTCGATGCCCCAGAGCTCGAGCCCCGTGGAAGTGGTATGGACGAACGCGAGCCAGCTGCCGTCCGGAGACCAGCGGAGCTCGGAAAGCCGCGGATCGGGCGGGAGATCGACGGACCGGGGGGCGCCGCCGGACACGGACGCCAGCGTGACGGAGTGGAAGTGCGCTGGCGAGCTCGGCCCGTTTGTCACCGGGTCGATCCGAACCCCCGCCAGACGCAGCTCGGGCTGGGCGAGATCCGCAATGCCGGGTAGCGCGCGCCGCCCCAGCAGCGCGAAGCCGCTGCGATCCGGAGAGAGGGAGAGCGCCGGCGGCGGCTCCGCCGTGACGACCGCGGGGATCGGATCGGGAGGAATGCGGTACTTCGCCGTACTGCCTGGAACCACTTCCGACAACGCGCACTCCTCGCTGCATGGCCAGCCGGGAACTCCGGGCCCCCAAGGTCGGGGCGTGGCGGGCGTACGGCAAGGGCACGGCCGTTCCCGTCAGAAATTCGGCGGTCGGCTCGTTCCAGCAGGGTCAGCACACTAACGTTCCGCTATTCCCCGGACGCCTGGCGACGCAGCTTCGCCGGCCCCGGTCTTTACGTCTGTTCACCCGGGTAATCGTCGAGGAGTGGATGCAGGTTTTCGGAGCTAGAACCCTGGTACGGCTCGCCTGGGTGTGCTTCCTCGGACTCGGCGCGGTGGTCTCATGCGACTCACCGACCGAGCTGTCGCCCGTCGTTACGGTCACCCCAAGTGGGTTGGTGACGCTCAACGTCGGCGATACGGTCACCGTGCGCGCGGTAGTCCAGAACGCCCGGCAGCCGACCGCACGCTTCACGACCTCGAACGCCAGCATCGCCACCGTGGACGAGAACACCGGACTGGTCCGGGCGGTAACGGTCGGCGACGTGACGATCACCGCCACGGCGGTAGAGGATCCGGACGCGTCGGCTTCGGTCCAGATCCGGGTCAACGACCCGCCGTCCTCCATCCTCATTCAGCAGATCCTGAACCCGTCCGGCGGGCTCATCGACCAGACGCGCGTTCGAGGGAACATCAGCGTGCAGCTGGCCGTCGAGCTCGGCAGCGTCGCCCGGCTGGAGGTGCTGGTCGACACCGTCGTCGCGTGCAGGCAGACATTCCTCTCGGGTGGGGTCGGGGCCGCAGGCGGGAGCACCGCCGGTGACGCACGTGCGGCGCTCGCGACCACGACGACCTGCCCGATCAACACCGCGGATTTCGATGCCGTGACCGGCGTACCGAAGTTCAGGAATGGGCAGGTCGTCATCCGCGCCCGGCTGGTAGGCGCGGATGGGCGCATCCGCTCGGAGACGGCCGGCTTTCCGATGGTGCTGGCAAACGCGAACGTGCTCGTCGCGCAGGTGTTCGCCGGGAAGAAGGCGGCCGATCTATCCGAGCTCGCGTGGGCCGACGGCGACCTGAAGGTTGAAGTGCTGCCGGTCATCTTCGAGCCGATGGCACGTCTGGCGCTCGCCGAGTTCATCATCCAGCCGCCCGGCACCACCCGCGTCCATCGGCGCGTGGACACTACGCTGCCGTTCAGCGTAGTATTCCAGGAGGATTCGCTCGCAAATTACTCGCTCCAGGACCTGCGGGTCTTCATCCACACCGCCACCGCGGAGGGTCGAGCGGGGCCCAGCCTGGTCACGGATTCGCTTCGCTACGACAATCGGGCACCGCTCCCGGGGACTGTTCTCGCCCGCGACTGGATGGGGGCGCAGACCACGTTCGCCGAGCGGTACGTGGGCGCGGAAAACGCGGACCACGGCGGTGTGGGCCGTGTAAGCGCTCGTTTCTACGTCGGCGACCCCCTCCTGAGTGACAGCGCACTGGTAACCCGGGGCAGGCTGGTCACACGGGGGTCCGAGCTGGATGCACGCCAGGCCGGGAGCTACAAGACCGCGGCGCTGGTGTGCGATGCCCTCGAGAATTGCACGTGGCGATCCGGCTTCCGCTTCGGGGTCGACCTGAACGCGCCCACGATCGAGAAGATCGACCTCCCCGACAGGTCGATCAATCCGACCGAGGACTTCGGCCTTCGACTGGAGGACGACCTCAGTGGATTCGACCCGAAACCGCTCGAGGTGACGGTCCTCTCGCTCGACGCGAATCCCGCGACGGCGACGTGCGGACCGGGCGTGGATGGGATCGACCTCCCCGGACGTCAGGTAGGATCGGGCTGCGCAGCCGACTCCCTCGCGCCGAAGGTGCCC
>JAHWJV010000079.1 GCA_019348265.1 Gemmatimonadota bacterium | reverse complement strand
ACCGTCTGGATCTGCTCCCGCGCCTCCCGGCCGATCACCGACTGGAAGTCGCGCACCATCCGCGGATACGGGTCCGGCCCGACCACCGAGCCGATGATGTAGTGCGTCTCGGTCACGTTGGTGACCCAGTCGCGGATGGCTTCGTTGGTCGCATCCTTCAGCGTCCGGGTGCCGCTCGACACCGGGCGGACCTCCGCCCCGAGCAGGTGCATACGGTAGACGTTCAGCGCCTGACGCCGCACGTCTTCCTCGCCCATGTAGACCACGCAGTCCATCCCGAAGAGCGCGCACACCGTCGCGGTGGCGACACCGTGCTGCCCAGCACCCGTCTCCGCGATGATCCGGCGTTTTCCCATCCGCCGAGCGAGGAGCGCCTGGCCCAGCGCGTTGTTGATCTTGTGCGAGCCCGTATGGTTCAGGTCCTCGCGCTTCAGATAAATATCGACACCACCCACCGCGTCGCTGAGCCGACGGGCGAGATACAGCGGCGTCGGACGCCCCGAGTAGTCCTTCCAGAGCGCGCGGAGCTCGTCCCAAAAGGTGGGATCCGCGGCCGCGGTGGCATACACGTCGATCAGCTCGTCGAGCGCCGTGACCAGCGTCTCGGGAACGTAGCGCCCCCCGAACTGGCCGAACCAGCCGGTCTTGTCGTCCGGCGGAGAGATCGTAGCAGACATCGGTGATTGTATTCAGCTCGAGAGTCCGCGGGCCGCCGCGATGAACGCGGGAACGGCCGCGGGGTCCTTCACCCCGGGGGAAAGCTCCACGCCGGAGCTGACGTCCACCACGGAAGGACGAAGTAAGGCGATCGCACGCGCTACGTTGCCGGAGTTCAGGCCACCGGCCAGGATGAGCGGTAGAGTGTCGGGGATGTGCGCCCGCGTGGAGGCGAGGGCATCCCAGTCGAAAGAGGTCCCGGTTCCACCGGGGGCGACGGGAGACCACCCGTCGATGAGCAGGCCGTCCACGATCCCGTCGAACCGTTCCAGCGCCCGCGTCAGGTCGTCCGGGTCGCGGAGACGAATAGCCTTCCAGATCACCCAGCTTCCCGCCGACCGCAGGGCGCGGATCGTCTCCGCCGTCTCCTGGCCGTGCAGCTGGAGGACGTCGAGCCGCGCGGCTCGCGCGGCTCGGGAGGTCTCCTCGACGCTCGCGTCGACGAACACGCCCACGCGGTTCAGAGGGAGATCCGCGAAGATCTCAGCGGCTGCCTCTGCGGTGATCGACCGTTTGCCGTTCGGTGCCAGGATGGCACCGCCATAATCGGCGCCCGCCGCGGCGGCGAGCTCCGCGTCCGAGCGTCGGGTCAGCCCGCAGATCTTTATGGTGGGAGCGGAGATCAACGACTTCGCGGGGAGCTGGGCTGGCCGGTCAGCGCCGACACCGCTGCCCGGACGTCCTCCTGCCGCATCAGCGACTCGCCGACGAGAACCGCGTCGACGCCGCTCTCCCCCAGCCGCCGCACGTCCTCCGCCGTACGAATTCCACTTTCCGCGACCAGCGTGATGTCGGCCGGGATCTCCGCGGCAAGGCGGACGCTGAGCTCCAGATCCGTGCGGAAGGTCGCCAGGTCGCGGTTGTTCACGCCGATCAACCGCCCGCCCGCTGTGACGGCCAGCTCGAGCTCGGCGCTGTCGTGGACCTCGATCAAGGTATCCAACCCCGACTCCTCCGCCAGGCCCAGAAGCTCCGAAAGCTGGTCCGGCTCGAGCGCACGTACGATCAGCAGGATCGCATCGGCGCCGGCCGCGCGCGCTTCCCAGACCTGCACCGGGTCGATGATGAAGTCCTTTCTCAACAGCGGCAGCTCCACCGCAGCCCGAACCTCCTCCAGGACGGCGAGGCTCCCGCCGAAGTACGACCGGTCGGTCAGCACCGACAGCGCCGCGGCGCCGCCGGCCCGGTAATCGCGCGCGATCGCGGCCGCGTCCGCGTCGGGGCGGATCGGGCCCGCCGACGGAGACCGGCGCTTGATCTCGGCGAGCACCTGCACCGTTCCCGGAACCCGTAGCGCCGACCCGAACCCACGCGCGGGCGGGAGATCGCGAGCGCGATCCCGGAGCGTCTCGCGTTGAGGTGCGAGCTCCGCCACCTCCTCGCGCTTGGTCGCGAGGATCCGATCCAGCACCGTCGGCTCGGAGGAAATGGTCATACGAAAGATATGCTTGCCCTTCGGCATTACTTCGGGTATATTGCTTTTCGGTCTCTATTCGGCCCGATCCGTGCTCCACCAACCGACCCGACCATGGCGCTCACGAAACGGCAGAGACAGATCCTGGACTACGTGCAGAACTTCATCGACGCGGAGGGATACTCCCCCAGCTTCGAGGAGATCGCCGAGAACTTCGGGTACTCCTCCCTGGCGACGGTGCACGAGCACCTGAGTAATCTGGAGACAAAGGGGTATTTGCGGAAGAACTACAACAAGAGCCGCTCTCTGGAGCTGGTTGCCGCCGAAGGTACGCTGGCGGTGGAGCTTCCACTTCTCGGCAGCGTGGCGGCGGGTCTTCCGATCGAGGCGGTGTCGCAGAACGAATCGCTGGCAGTGCCGCACGACATGCTTCGCGCGGGGAGCAACTATGTGCTTCGGGTGAAGGGTGACTCGATGGTGGAGGAGCAGATCCGCGATGGGGACTACATCGTGGTCAACTCGCGGCAGACGGCGGAGAACGGTGAGATGGTGGTCGCTCTGGTGGGTGGCGAGTCAGCGACGGTGAAGAAGTTCTACCGCGAGCGTGACGGCCGCATTCGGCTTCAGCCGGCGAACGTGACGATGCAGCCGATGTACTTCCCGGCGGAAGAGGTGCAGATCCAGGGAATCGTCATCGCGGTGATCCGGAAGTACTGAGCAGGGCCTTCCCAGCAACCATCAACAGGTACGTCGACGCGGGATGAAGAAGATGAATGGCGGAGTGCATGCGGTTTTCGTGGTCGGCCGGATCAGCAAGGGCGAACGGCGCCTGGTGTTCGCCCCCTCGGTCGCGGCGCCTCCCTTTCCTGGCCCCTGGGAGCTGCGGGCGGTCTTCGAGAACTGAGGCTCGGCGCCGGGGATCAGACCCGGCGCGAGACGTCCCTTAGCCGCTCCACGCGGTCCCAGCCGGCGCCGGAGCTGACCGCGCCCTGCGCGATCAGCACACCATCCGGCAGATTGTCGACTCGTCCGGCGACCAGCAGGGCGGCGGCGGCGTTCAGCACGACCGCGGCGCGCGGAGCCCCGGCGATCTCTCCCTTCAGCACCCCCTCCACCAGCTCCGCGTTCTCCTCAGGCCCCGCTCCCGCGAGGCCGTCCGCAGCGTACTGCTCCCATCCGAGCTCGGCCCGGGGGTCGAACACCGACTCTGTCAGCTCGCCGTCGCGGAGCTCGATGATCCGTGTCGGCCCCATCGGGCTGAGCTCGTCCATGCCCGGCTCCCCGTGGACGACGAGCGCGCGGGTGTGGCCGAGCACGCGGAGAGCACTGGCGACCAGCGGGAGCAGCGCCGGATCGGCCACGCCGACCACCTGGCGGCGCGCGCCGGCGGGGTTGGTGAGGGGGCCCAGCACGTTCATGATCGTGGGAACGCCGAGCTCCTTGCGCACCGGCGCCACGTGCCGCATCGCCGGATGGTGGTGCGGGGCGAACATGAACACGATCCCCGCGCTCTCCAGCACCGCCGCCTCCTGCTCCGGCGTGAGGTCGAGCGGCACGCCGAAGCTCTCCAGGAGGTCCGCGCTGCCGCAGCGGGAGGTGAAGCTCCGGTTGCCATGCTTCGCGACGCGTACCCCGACGCCCGCGGCGACGAATGCCGCGGCCGTCGAGATGTTGAAGGTACCTATCTTTCCGCCCCCCGTCCCGCAGGTATCCACCACTTCATCGCCATCGCGAACCAGGACGGGGACCATGGCGCGCCGCAGCGCCTGAACGCCTCCGGCGACTTCTTCGGCCGCTGCGCCGCGCATACGGATTCCGACGAGGAGCGCCGCGATCTGCACCGGGGTGGCCCCCCCCTCCATGATCTCGTCGAACGCGCTGCCCGCCTCTTCCGCGGAGAGGGGTCGCTCCATGGCCGCGTGGATCAGCTGCTGTAGCTTCATGAGCTCGTCTGTGCCTGCCGGGAGGCGGTGGCTCTCGCACCCGGAGGAATCCGGGTTGACTCGCGGGCGGATAGTATGGATCGAGAGCCGCTGCTGTCAAACTTGCCGATCCTCGAAAAGCGTTGTCTTCGCTTGACATTCCGAGGCCCGGGGCTACGTTGTGCAGGCATGTCGACCCTGGAATCGCACCGCATCTGCCTCACGCTGCACTACGACGGCGCGGCGTTCTTCGGGTGGCAGCTTCAGCCAACGGAACGCACAGTCCAGGGCGAGCTGGAGCGCGTACTCGGACGGCTTTTCGCAGCGCCGGTACGGGTGGTCGGCTCTGGCCGGACGGACCGCGGAGTCCACGCGTCCGGCCAGGTCGCCGCGGTGGATGCACCGGGCAAATGGACGCCGGCGGCGTTGGCGCGCGCCCTGAACGCGCTGCTTCCTCCGGAGATCTGGGTAGCGGACGCTCGACCGGTGCCCGCCGCGTTCCACCCGCGGTACGGCGCGACCAGTCGCTCCTATGTGTACCGGGTCGGGCTGGCCGAGGTCACCCGCTCCCCGTTTCATGCGCGCTGGTGCTGGCCCGCATGCGCGGAGCTAGACACCGAGGCGATGGGCGCGGCGGCGGGCGACCTGCTGGGCGAGCACTCCTTCGTCGCCTTCGCCAAGGCCGGCCAGGAGGAGCGCGGCGACCGCTGCGAGGTGCAGGCGGCGCGCTGGGTGGAGTGGCCCGGGCTCGGCCTCCAGTTCGAGATCAGCGCCAACCGCTTTCTGCATCACATGGTGCGATATCTGGTCGGCACCCTCGTGGAGATCGGACGCGGGCGGCGCCCGGTCGGCGACATGCGCGGTTTGCTTCACCGCGAGACGCGGCTCGGAACCTCCCCGCCGGCACCCGCGGAGGGTCTCTTCCTGTACGAGGTGACGTATCCGCGGGAGGCCTGGGGGGAAGCGGGACCTCCTCCGCGGCGATCAATCGAGCACCTTCCCTGAACCGGTCCGGCAGAACGCACTCCAGATGAGCAACAACGAACGCTATTCGAACCCGCTGACGGAGCGGTACGCGTCGCCGGAGATGTCGAGGATCTTCTCGCCGTCGTTCAAGTTCGGTATGTGGCGCCGGCTCTGGCTCGCCCTTGCCGAAGCTGAGCGCGAGCTCGGCCTCCCGGTGAGTGAGGAGGCGATCGCTGCGATCCGGGAGCACCTCGACGACGTCGATCTCCGCCGCGCGAGCGCGCTGGAGCGGGAGCTTCGGCACGACGTCATGGCGCACGTGCACCATCTGGCCGAGCAGGCGCCCGAAGCGCGCGGAATCATCCATCTCGGGGCGACCAGCGCGTACGTAGGCGACAACACGGACCTGATCCAACACCGCGAGGGGCTGCGCCTCGTCCTGTCCCGCCTGGTCGGCGTCATCGCGGCGCTCTCGGATTTCGCGCGCCGCCATCGCGATCTCCCCACACTCGGCTTCACGCACTTCCAGCCTGCCCAGCCGACCACCGTCGGCAAGCGTGCGACCCTGTGGATCCAGGACCTGCTGCTGGACCTGGAAGAGGTGGAGTTCCGCATCCAGTCGCTGCGATTCCACGGCTCGCGCGGAACCACGGGCACCCAGGCCAGCTTCGTGGACCTGTTCGAGGGCGACGGGGAGAAGGCGGAGCGGCTGACGCGGCTGATCGCCGAAAAGATGGGCTTCGAGCAGGTGTACGGCGTGACGGGGCAGACGTATACCCGGAAGACCGACTACGCCTGCCTCTCCGCACTGGCGGGAATCGGCCAATCCGCCTCGAAGTTCGCGAACGACGTGCGGCTGCTCTCGCACCTGAAGGAGGTGGAGGAGCCGTTCGAGGAGCACCAGATCGGCTCGTCCGCGATGGCGTACAAGCGGAACCCGATGCGCTGCGAGCGGATCAACGCGCTCGCGCGCCACGCCATCACCCTGGTGATCGACCCCGCTTTCACGGCCGCGAGCCAGTGGTTCGAGCGCACGCTGGACGACTCCGCGAACAAACGGATCGCCGTTCCCGAAGCTTATCTCTCCGTGGACGCGATCCTGCTCATCCTGCACAACGTTTCGGCGGGTCTCGTCGTATACCCGGAGATGATCCGGCGGCACCTCATGGAAGAGCTGCCCTTCATGGCCACGGAGAACTTGATGATGAGAGCGGTGAAGAAGGGTGGGGACCGCCAGGACCTGCACGAGCGGGTACGGCGGCATGCTATCGCGGCGGGCGCGCGGGTGAAGCAGGAGGGGCTGGAAAACGACCTGCTGGACCGGATCGCGGGCGATTCCGCCTTCGGCGTGACGCGGCCGGAGCTGGAGGATGAGCTGAGGCCGGAGCTGTACGTCGGACGAGCGCCGGAGCAGGTCGACGAGTTCCTGGCGGAGTGGGTCGCACCCGTGCTGGAGAGGCACGCCGCGGCCGTCGACCAGAGCGCTCCGGAGCTTCATGTCTGAGACCGTGAGCTCCTACGACCGGCTGATGGCGCACCTGCGCGAGGCGGACCTGATCGGGACCTCCATCAGCGTCCTCGGTTGGGACCAGGAGACGATGATGCCGCCCCGCGGTGCGGCGCTTCGAGCAGACCAGATCGCCACACTGTCGGGGCTGTACCACGAACTGCGCGTGGATCAGCGCGTCGGCGAGTGGCTGGCCGCCTGTGAGGCGGACGGTGCCCTGCTCTCCGATGCGCGCGCGGCGGCGAACGTGCGGGAGATCCGGCGCGACTACGATCGCGAGGTGCTCATTCCAGGCGCGCTGGTTCGCGAGCTCGCGCAGACCACCGTGCTGGCGCAGCAGAGCTGGCGAGAGGCGCGGGAGCGGAGCGACTTCGCCGCGTTCGCCCCGACCCTGGCGAAGGTGTTCGCCCTCAGCCGAGCCAAGGCCGAGTGCCTCCAGAACGGCGACTCCGGAACGCTGTACGACGCTTTGATGGACGCATACGAGCCGGGCGCGACGGCCGTTCAGATCGAGACGGTATTCACCGAGCTTCGCTCGAGCCTCGCGCCGTTGATCGCGGAGATTGCGCGGGTCGGCAACGAGCCTGGGGTTCTGGTGCGTCACGAGGCGATCTCCACACCGCAGCAGGCCGCGTTCAACGCGCTCGTCGCGGGTGCAGTCGGGTTCGACTTCAGCGCGGGGCGTCTGGATGTTTCCACGCACCCCTTCTGCGAGGGGATCGGCGCTGGGGACACTCGCCTCACGACGCGGTACCGGGACGACAGCTTCGTCGACTCGCTCAGCTCCACGCTCCACGAGGTAGGACACGGGCTTTACGAGCAGGGCCTTCCCAAGGCCGCGCACCCCGGGCAGCCGCTGGGCTCCGCGGCGAGCCTCGGCATCCATGAGAGTCAGTCGCGGCTCTGGGAGAACCTGGTCGGCCGCTCACGCGCGTTCTGGGATTGGGCCCTCCCCCAGGCTCGCGAGAGCTTCGGGCCGGTTCTCGACGGCTACGATCCGGGTGCGCTGTTCCGCGCCGTCAACGTGGTCGAGCCGAGCCTTATCCGCGTCGAGAGCGATGAGGCGACCTATAACCTGCACATCATGCTGCGCTTCGACCTGGAGCGCGCCCTGCTGGTCGGCGATCTCCCGGTCGATGATCTGCCCGGCGCCTGGAACGAGCGGATGCGACAGGACCTGGGGATGGACGTCCCCGACGACCGCCGCGGCTGCCTGCAGGACATCCACTGGTCCATGGGCGCGATCGGCTACTTTCCGACGTACACGCTGGGGAACCTCTACGCCGCTCAGCTGTGGGACGCGATCGTGCGGGAGATCGGCGACATCGACGGGATGATGTCCTGCGGAGAGTTCGCGCCGCTGCTGGCCTGGCTGCGGGAACGAGTCCACCGATTCGGGCGAACGTACCCCGCCGTGGAGCTCTGCGAGCGAGCGACGGGAACACCGCTGACGGCGGAGCCTTTCGTCCGTTACCTGACAGGTAAGCTGCGCCCGCTGTACGGTGTTTGAGCCTCGCTCCGGACGCTCCGGAGAGAGGTTCGCGTGCTTGCCGCGGGTATGGCCGAATGTTAGTTTCCGGCCACCGAACCACATCGATCACCCGGCGCTGAGCGTGCCTTGCCCGACACCATCGCCCTGACCGAGCTCCCCTTCCCGCTTCAGCGCCGCGGGAAGGTGAGAGACGTCTACGACCTGGGTGACGCTCTTCTGCTGGTGGCGACCGACCGCGTGAGCGCCTTCGACGTGGTGATGCCCGATCCGATCCCCCGGAAGGGCGAGGTGCTGAACCTGCTGGCGGCCTGGTGGTTCGGACGAATCTCCGACATCGTCCCGAGTCACCTCCTCTCGGTCGATCCCGAATACATCCTCGAGCGGTATCCAAGCCTCGCCCCCACCGAGACGGTGTGGGCGCGGCGGTCGACGCTCGCTCGGAAGCTGGAGCCCTTCCCCGTCGAGTGCGTCGTGCGGGGATACATCTCCGGGTCCGCCTGGAAGGAGTACCGCGAGGAGGGCACCCTCGCCGGGGAGGCTCTTCCCACCGGGCTCGTGGAGAGCGCTCAGCTCGGCCGGCCGATCTTCTCCCCGGCGACCAAAGCAGAGTCGGGACACGACGAAAACATCACCTTCGCGGAGATGGCCGCGGTAGTCGGCGCGGACGCCGCCGCAGGGCTGCGCGACGCGAGCTTCCGGATCTATGAGCGCGGGCGCGAGATCGCCGCCGAGCGCGACATCATCATCGCCGACACCAAGTTCGAGTTTGGACGTGATGCGGGCGGCGCGGTGTTCGTCATCGACGAGGTGCTGACCCCGGACTCCTCGCGCTTCTGGCCAGCCGCCGAGTACCGGGCCGGCCGCGGCCAGCCGTCGCTCGACAAGCAGCCGCTCCGCGACTACCTCGAGGGACTGGTCGGCCGAGGCGAATGGGACAGGCAGCCTCCCGGCCCGGACCTCCCCGACTGGCTCGTCGCGCAAACCTCGGAGCGCTACCAGGGCGTCTTCCAGCGCCTCACCGGCCGTTCGCTCGACGAGGTGTCGCTCAGCACCTGGGGCGTGGAATGACGCCCCCAGGCCGCCGTCGCCTTCAGCGAGGAGTCATCGTCCTGCCCAGCGCCTTCACGCTGGGCAACCTGTTCCTGGGAGTCTGGGCGATCATCTCCGCCTCGCGCGGACGCTTCGAGGAGGCGGGGTGGCTCATCGTCCTGGCCGCGTTCGCCGACCTGTTCGACGGACGCGTCGCCCGCTTCACCGGGACGGGGAGCGAGTTCGGCGAGCAGCTCGACTCCCTGGTCGACGCGATCAGCTTCGGCGTAGCGCCCGCCCTTATCGTCTACTTCGCCTTCCTACGGGACGTCGGCAGCGGATGGAACTGGATCCTCGCCTTCCTCTACATCGCCGCGGCCATCATCCGGCTGGCGCGCTTCAACGTCGAGCAAGCGGGGAGCGCCAAGGTCGCCTTTCACGGTCTCCCCTCTCCCAATGCGGGGGTGACCATGGCCACCTTCTATACCTTTTCGCAGACGGCGTTCGCGCGTACCTATCTCGCCGACGTCAACCTGGAAAGAGCGGCTGCGTGGATGACGGTCGGCGTCGCCGGGCTGATGATCAGCAACGTGCTGTACCCGGTGATCCCCCGCTTCACCGTCCGAACCCCGGGCGGCCGGCTGGCCTTCGCTCTGGCGATTGGCTCTTTGATCGCCGCGTTCACGGTACCCGAGTATTTCTTCTTCGTCATGGCCGTCACGTACATCGTATACGGCCTGACGCAGACGGTGGTGTTCGGCTTCCTGGAGCGGCTCCCGGCCCGCGATCCCCTCGCGGACGAAGAGGATGATGAGGGAGAGGTGCGCGAGCTGGATTACGGCGAGATCCAGCGACGCCCTCGCATCCGCCGACGCCGACGACGCCCACTCCCACCAGAGGATGCACCGTGAGTGACTTTCAGGTCGAAGTACGCGTGGTTCCGCGCGAAGGCATTCTGGACCCGCAGGGGAAGGCGGTGGCGGGTGCGCTGAAGTCGCTGGGCTTCGCCGGCGTCGACCACGTGCACGTGGGGCGACTGGTGACGCTGAGCCTCTCCGCCGCCTCTCCCGAAGACGCGGCGGATGCGGCGGTGGCCATGTGCAGACAGCTGCTCGCGAATCCCGTAACCGAGGATTTCGACGTCCGCATCCTGGAGGCGGCCGGATCATGAAGGTCGGCGTGATCACCTTTCCCGGCTCGAACTGCGACTACGACTGCTACAAGGCCGCGCAGGAAGTACTCGAGGGGGAAACGATCTTTCTCTGGCACAAGGAGCACGACCTACGGGGAGTGGACGCCGTCTTCCTGCCGGGCGGGTTCAGCTATGGCGACTACCTGCGCGCCGGGGCGATCGCGCAACTCAGCCCGATCATGAACGAGGTCCGCCAGTTCGCCGCGGCCGGCGGGCCGGTCATCGGCATCTGCAACGGGTTCCAGATCCTGTGTGAGGCGGGAATGCTCCCGGGCGCATTGATCCGCAATCGCTCGCTGCGCTTCATCTCCCGGCCCGTGCACATCCGCGTCGAGCGGAGCCGCCCGCCGTTCACC
>JAHWJV010000078.1 GCA_019348265.1 Gemmatimonadota bacterium | reverse complement strand
AGCCACTGCGTCTGCTCGGGATCCTCGCCGCGGCGGGCGTCACGGTCCTCGGCACCGCGCGTTTCCTGGCGGGGCGCTTCGGCGGCGTGACCGGCGACGTTTGCGGGGCGGTCGGAGAGGCGGTGGAGCTGGTGGTGCTCGGCGGGCTGCTCCGATGGAGCGTCGCGTGAGCCGCGGAGGCGCGGCCGTGGTCGCGTTGGCTGCCGACGTCCTCCTCGGCGAGCCTCCGACTGCGCTACATCCGACGGTCTGGATGGGGAAGGCAGTGACGGCCGGCGGAGCAGCGAGGAGCGGCGGAACGGACGGCGCGGCGTTCTTCCAGGGGCTCGGCCTGGTCGGGGGCGGTGCCGCGCTCGCGTTCGGCGCTGCCTGGGGCCTGGATCGGCTCCTGGGTCGGCTGCCGCGCGGTGCGGCCACTCTTGCGCAGGGGCTCGCGCTCAAGCCCGCGCTGTCGCTGCGCGCGTTACTGGCGGCGGCGTGGGAGGTGGAGCTCGCGCTGCGCGCCGGCGACCTCCCGGCCGCACGGCGAAGTCTCGCCTGGCATCTGGTTTCGCGCGAGACGGCGGATCTGACGGCGGAGGAGGTGGCGGGCGCGGCGATCGAATCCATCGCGGAGAACCTGAGCGACGGCCTGGTTGCGCCGCTGCTGGCGTTTCGCGCCGCGGGACTCCCTGGCGCCTACCTGTACCGCTACATCAACACCTGCGACGCGATGCTCGGCTACCGCACGCCGCATCTGGAGTGGTTCGGAAAGGCGTCGGCGCACAGCGACGACATGCTCAACCTGCTCCCGGCGCGGCTCACGGCGGCGCTCGTGGTGCTTGCGGCCCCGCTGGCGGGCGGCGATGCCGCCGGAGCTGTTCGCTGCGCGGTCCGGGACGCGGGCCACACGGCCAGTCCGAACGCCGGGTGGCCTATGGCCGCGATGGCCGGAGCGCTGGGCGTGCGGTTGACGAAGAAAGGGGCATACGAGCTGAACGGCGGCGCGCGCGACCCCGACGTCGAGGACCTGTGCCGTGCCCGGCGCCTGGTAGCGGCCGCCGGCGGCTTGGCCGCGCTGCTCACGAGCCGATCATGACCGATGCCAGACCCGAGGTCCTGTGCACCGGCCGGGGCACCCACGGGGGGCCGGCGGGGAGCCGTGACGAGCGCTGGCCCGTCGAGCTCGACTTCAGCGCCTCGCTGAACGCGTGGGGACCGGCCGAGGAGGTCGTCGCCGCCGTGCGCGCCGCCCGCATCTCCGAATACCCGGATCCGGAGTGTCTGGGGGCCCGTCGTGCGGCTGCGGAGCGCTGGGGCCGAGGGATCGAGGAGATCGCCTTCGGCGCCGGCGCGGCGGAGCTCCTGCACGCGATCGCGTTCGCGTACCTGCGGCCGGGCGACCGGGTGGTGGTCCCGTCGCCGACGTTCGGCGAGTACGCTCGTTCGGCGGCGCTCTGCGGCGCGAGGGTGGTGCTGCGCCGCGCCGCGCCGCCGCACTGGGCCATCGGAGCCGAAGAGCTCGCCGCGGCCGTCAGGGAGCATCGCGCCCGACTCGCCTACCTCTGCGCGCCCAACAATCCGACCGGCGAGGCGCCGGGACGGGATGAGATCGCGCGCGTGGCGGACGCCTGTGCCGAGGCCGGTGCGCTGCTCGTGCTCGACCAGTCCTACGACGCCTTCCTGGCGGAGCCGCTCGGCACGCCCGTGCTGCCCGCCCACCCGGCCGTGGTCGTCGTACGCTCCGTCACCAAAGACCACGCGCTGGCAGGCGTGCGCGCCGCCTTCGCTGTCGCCTCGCCCGAGATTATCGACGTTCTGGAGCGAGTGCGGGTCCCCTGGGCCGCGTCGACGGCGGCCCAGGCAGCGGCCGTCGCGGCGCTTTCGCCTGCCGGCGAGCATCACCTGGCTCGAACCCTCCCTCTCCTGCACGCGGAGCGGCGCAGAATAGCGGAGCGGCTCGAACGGCTCGCGATCCCGACGGTCCCCTCCGCGACGCATTTTCTGCTGGTGGAGGTGGGGGATGCCGCCCAGGTCGCCGACACGCTCCGCGCCCGCTACCGGATCGGCGTGCGCGACTGCGCCTCCTTCGGCTTGCCCGCGCACATTCGGATCGCCGCCCGCAGGCCGGAGGAGAACGAGGTCCTGCTGCGGGCCCTGGAGGCTGTATCCTCGAGCTGACGCTGGTCCGCCATGCGGCGACCGCTCTGAACGATGCGCGCCAGTACCAGGGCTGGATCGACCCCCCACTCTCGGAGCGCGGGCGGTCCGAAGCGCTCCGGGTGGGCGCTCGGCTGGGCGGCAGCTCCTTCGACCTTATCCTTTCCAGCGATCTCCGTCGCTGCCGTGAGACTCTCGAGCTGGCTCTGCCGGATCGGCCGGTGGAAGTGGACAGACGCCTCCGCGAGCTCGACTTCGGCTCGTGGGACGGGAGAACCTACGAGGAGTGCCTTGCTTCCGACGAGCTAGGGCTGCGGATCTGGATCGAGGACCCCCTGGCCGCCTCGCCACCGGAGGGGGAGCCGTTCGAGCTGTTCCGTGCTCGCGTGAACGCGGTGCTCGATGCGCTCCCGGCGCGAGGTCGCGTGCTGATCCTGACCCACGGCGGACCGATCCGCCTCATGCTCGCCCGCGTGCTGACGCTGGAGTGGAGGCACGTGGTTCTGATGCAGCTTTCGACCGCCGCGATCACCCGTCTCGCGGTCCACACAGGAGGTGGGCACCTGCTGTGTCTGAATGACACCGCCCATCTGGAAAATCCAACGTTTCCGGAGGAAGGAACCGCTTCATGAGCCATAGAGACGATCCCCTGGCGCCGCAAGAGCCGCCGGTCCGCTCGGCCGGCGAGCGCAAGGCACCCGTGCCGAAGAAAAAGCGCCCGGGGCCATACCGGGTCCCGCCCCGGGAGCAGAGGCACGGGCTCCTGATCGTCAACACGGGAGACGGGAAGGGGAAGAGCACCGCTGCGCTCGGGATCCTGCTGCGCGCGGCGGGACGCGAGATGAGGGTCGGAATGTGGCAGTTCATCAAGAGCGCCGAAACGCGCTACGGCGAGCACATCGCGGCGGAACGGCTCGGCGTCCATATCGTGCCGCTGGGAGACGGATTTACCTGGCTTTCGGAGAACATCGCGGAGGACCGCGCCCGAGCCGAACAGGGCTGGAGCCTGTGCCGGCAGGCGCTGAGTAGCGGGGACTATGACGTCGTGATCTTCGACGAGCTCACTTACCCGCTTCGCTTCGGCTGGCTCGAGCTGGAGGAGGTCCTGACGGAGATCCGCAACCGCCCGCTCGGCACGCACGTGGTGATCACCGGCCGGAACGCCCCGGACGGGCTGATCGAGGCGGCTGACCTGGTGACTGAGATGAAGCTGGTGAAGCACCCCTACCGCGAGCAGGGAATCGGAGCTCAGCCCGGCATCGAGTTGTGAGATGACAACGCGCGTCTGCCTCATCCGGCACGGGGAGACCGAGTGGAACCGGTGCGGGCTCCTGCAAGGAACCTCCGACATCCCGCTCAACGAGGCGGGTCGCGGGCAAGCCCGCACCCTCGCGGCGAGGCTGGCGGAGGTGTCTCTGGACGCGGCGTATACCTCCCCCCTGAGGCGAGCGCGCGAGACGGCGGAGCTGGTGCTGACGCGCCATCCGGGTGTCGGGCTGGAGGTCTTGCCTGAGCTGCGGGAGATCTCGTACGGTCTGTGGCAGGGCCGTGGGATCGCTCCGGCAGGCCGCTGCAGCCCGAGCCTGGAATGGCGGTGGCGGGATGACCCCTGGCGGGTGCGGTTTCCCGGCGGGGAAACCCTGGCGGAGGTGAAGGCTCGGGCGTGCAAGGCCTGGCACCGGATCCTCACGGCTCACCCGGGCGGGACGGTGCTGATCTCCGGTCACGGCCACGTGAACCGCGTGCTCCTCATCCACGCTCTTGGCTGGCCGCCCGAACGGTTCTGGCGGATAGAGCAGCCGAACGGGTGCTGCTGCGTTCTCGAGCTGGATGGAGCCCAGCCGACCCCTGGAGGTACTTAGCGCATGATGGGAGAGTTCGCTGCGGCGGCCAAACAGGCGGTCTACGATGCCATCGCGCTGCGCCGCGACATCCGCAACTTTCGTCCGGACCCGGTGCCGCCGGAGGTGCTGTTGCGGATCCTCGGCGCCGCGCACCGGGCGGGCTCAGTCGGCTACATGCAGCCCTGGGACTTCGTGCTCATCCGCTCGGCCGAGCGCAAGGCGGAGATCTACGAGCTGTTCCGGCGCGCGAACGAGAGGGCGGAGAGCCGCTACGCCGGCGACCGGCGCTCCAAGTACGCCGCGCTGAAGCTGCAGGGAATCCTCGATGCACCACTCAGCGTCTGCGTCACCTGCGATACCCGCCGGGGCGGACCGTACGTGCTCGGGCGCGACACGACCCCGGAGACGGATGTCTACAGCACCTGCCTGGCCGTACAAAACTTCTGGCTCGCGGCCCGCGCCGAAGGCGTCGGAGTGGGGTGGGTGAGCATCGTCGAGAACCGGGAGCTCGCCGCCGCCCTCGGTCTTCCGGAAGGTGTGATTCCGGTGGCGTACCTGTGCGTCGGCTACCCGGTGGCGTTTCCGGAAAGCCCATTGCTGGAAGCGACCGGCTGGCGCGACCGCCTGGACCTCGCGCATCTGGTGCACCTCGACGGGTGGCAGGCAAGGGGCGACGAACCGAGGAACGAGCTGCGGGAACTGCTTGGCACTCCGGCGGTCGCTGCGGAGAGAGGGCACGATGCCGTAGAGGAGCGCCGAGCCCCTGATCTCTGTGAGCTCGTCGGAAGAATCGACCCGGCGGGAGCGGATGCGGCATTGGAAGGTCGCGTCCGCGAGCGCCTGGACAGCCTTACAAAACCGAGGGGGAGCCTGGGGAGGCTCGAGGACCTGGCCGTGCGGCTCGCGGTCGCGCAGGGGCGCGAGTACCCGCGGGCCTCTCGCAAGCGGATCCTGATTTTCGCGGGGGACCACGGAGCGTGCGAGGAGGGGGTCAGCGCGTACCGCCCGGAGCTCACCGCCCGACTCTGCTACAACTTCATCGCGGGAGGGGGAGCGATCAACATGCTCGCGCGCCAGTGTGGCGCCGAGCTGACGATCGTCGACACGGGAGTGGATCACGACTTCGAGCATGCCTCTGGCCTGATTCACCGCAAGGTCGAGCGTGGTACGCGGAACCTGGCCCGGGAAGCGGCCATGAGCCGTGGCCAGGCCCTCGACGCGCTGGTGAGCGGCGCGGCGGTGGTGCTGGACGACCCGTCCTGCGACGTGCTGGCCCTTGGAGAGGTCGGGATCGGCAACACCACGGCGGCCGCGGCGCTGCTCGCTCTGCTCACGGGAGTCGCGGCCGAGGACGTGGTGGGCGCGGGGACCGGGGTCGGGAGCGACACCCTCCGCCGCAAGACGGTGGCGGTGTCCCGGGCACTGGACCGATGCGGCTCCAGCCGGCTCGACGCGGTGGGGAAACTCGCCGAGGTCGGAGGATACGAGATCGCCGCACTCGCGGGCGCGGTGCTCGGTGCCGCCAGCCGACGCATCCCCGTGGTGCTGGACGGATTCATCACCGGCGTGGCGGCTCTATTGGTGCGGAACTGGCCCCGGCGGTGGGGGATTACCTCATCGCTTCCCACCGCTCGGCGGAGCGTGGACACCAGCTCGTGCTGGAACGCCTCGGTCTGGATCCGCTGCTGGACCTGGAGCTGCGGCTCGGGGAGGGGTCCGGTGCGGCGCTCGCGCTTCCACTGCTGGAGAGCGCCTGCCGATTGCTGGGAGAGGTGCGTACCTTCCGAGAGGCCGGGATGGAGGAGCCGCTGGATCCGCGCGGAATCCGCTGAACGAGCGTTGATCTCTCAAGAAGGAGTTTCCGAACCCCACCTGTGCCCGGTCGGCGCTGCTCTTGTCGAGGCGCAGGCATGCCGGAATCGCCGTTGGCATGACTCAGCAGGGAATTGACATCAGCTGCGGAGCCGCGGTATGTTTGTTTGGGCTTGCTGTCGCATCACCGCCCAAACGGGCGTCCCTGCGCACGTTCGTGCGCGTTACCTGTGCCACAATGAAGGGATTCCTATGACCTGGGTCAAGCCGCAGTTCGAGGTCGTCGCGCTCTGCATGGAGATCACGACCTACGCGCACAGCCGCTAGTCGTCTCTCCGTCTGAAGGTCCCGGCTTCTCGCCGGGACCTTCCGCATTTCCGTACCATCCCAATGCAACTGCGGATCCTCGGTTCGGCAGCAGGAGGAGGATTCCCCCAGTGGAACTGCGGGTGCGCGAACTGTCGTGCGGTTCGCGAGAAAAGTGGCCGTGCCCATCCGCGTCGGCAGTCCTCAATCGCGGTCCGCGGCGCCACGGGTCCCTGGTTCCTCATCAATGCCTCGCCGGACGTCCGTGAGCAGATGGAGCTGCTTCGCGACCCGCGCAACGAGGCTCTGCGATCCAATCCGATGGCTGGCATCCTCCTCACCGACGCTGAGATCGACCACACCGCGGGCCTGATCATCCTCCGCGAGTCGGGCGATCCGCTCAACCTGTACGCGACTCCGGCCGTGCGGCATGCACTTACCGCCGGCTATCCTATCCTTGAGGTCCTCGACCGATACTGTGGCGTTCGCTGGCACTCCCTGGACTCGGGGCAGGCGCTCCAGTTGCCCGACGACGGAGCCCCCGCCCTGGAGGTGGAGCCGTTCCCGCTGCGAGCCGACCCACCACTCTACATGCGTGGCCGGGAATCGGTCGGAGACGGCCTCGCCGTGGGTGTCACTTTCCGGGACCCCGCCACTGGCGGGGTGGTCACCTACGCCCCCGCGGTGGAACGCCTCGATAACGCCCTCCTCGCGAAGCTGGCTGCGAGCGAGGTCGCGCTGCTCGACGGCACCTTCTGGAGCAACGATGAGCTTCCGAGCCAGGGGATCGGGAAGCGCACCGCCTTGGACATGGGCCATCTCCCGCTGGCGGGTCCGGAGGGAACGCTGGCGCGGCTCAGGGATACGAAAGGGCTTCGCAAGATCCTCGTCCACATCAACAACAGCAACCCGATCCTCCTGGAGGACTCAGCCGAGCGCAAGGCCGTTCTGGAAGCTGGGTTCGAGGTGGGATACGACGGGATGATCATCGATCTCTGACTGGATGCGAGGCCACTTGCACGAGCTCCTTCAGGAGAGCCGCGAGCCGTGGAGCCCGGAGGAGTTTGAGGCCGCGCTCCGGGCGCAGGGGCAGAGTTATCATCATCTGCACCCGTTCCACCAGCGCATGAACGCGGGGGAATTGAGCCCGGAAGAGATCCGCCGCTGGGCTGCCAACCGCTTCTACTACCAGCGCAGCATCCCGCTGAAAGATGCTGCGATCCTGTCGAACTGCCCGGACATCGACGTGCGGAGAGATTGGATAGTCCGGATTCTCGACCACGACGGCGAGCGGGAGGGGGAGGGGGGAATCGAGGCCTGGCTGCGTCTTGGCGAGTCCGTTGGCCTCACTCGCGAAGATCTGTGGAGCGCGCGCCACGTTCTCCCCGGGGTGCGCTATGCGGTCGATGCGTACGTGACCTTCTGCCGTACCCGGCCCTGGTTGGAAGCGGTGGCTGCTTCGCTCACGGAGTTGTTCGGGCCCGACGCCATCCGGGTTCGGCTGGAGGCAATGGAGCGGCACTACCTCTGGATCGATCCGGCGGGCTTCGACTACTTCCGCTCGCGCCTGAAGCAAGCGCCCCGTGACGCTCGCCAGGCCTTGACGCTGGTGCTCGACGGGTGCAGGACGCGCGAATCGCAGGAGCGAGCGGTCGCGGCACTCGCGTTGAAATGCGACCTGCTGTGGGCGCAGCTGGACGCCATAGGCCAGGGGAATACCCAGCCGGCCAGGGAGCATCGGGATGTGGAGTGATCAGGACCGCCCCCGGCTCGCGCGAGGGGTCCGCCTCCGGTGGGACCCGGTTCGCGAGACGCAGATGCTGCTGCGCCCGGAAGGCGCCGTTGCGCTGAACCCCTCGGCGGCGGCGGTCCTCGAGCTGTGTGAAGGACAGCGCAGCGTCGGAGGGATCATCGAGGAGCTCCAGACCCGCCACCCGGGCGTGGACCTCGGCAATGATGTACGCGAGCTGCTCGCCAGTCTCGCAGAACTGGGCCTGGTGATTCATGCAGATCGGTAACCCCTACTCCCTCGTCGCGGAGCTGACGTATCGCTGCCCTCTGCGCTGTCCGTACTGCTCCAACCCGGTGGACTGCGGGAGCGAGGCCTACAAGACGGAGCTG
Source organism: Gemmatimonadota bacterium (assembly GCA_019348265.1). GTDB lineage: Bacteria > Gemmatimonadota > Gemmatimonadetes > Longimicrobiales > Longimicrobiaceae > JAHWJV01. The sequence continues at coordinate 2,397 of JAHWJV010000078.1, read as the reverse complement.
ACGACGGAGGAATGGTCGCGAGTCTTCGCCGATGCCAGCGCGCTAGGCGTGCTCCAGCTCGGCTTCACGGGTGGCGAGCCGATGGCCCGTCGCGACCTTCCCGAACTGGTTGCCTCGGCCGCCGGGCACGGCCTGTACACCACCCTGGTGACCGCGGCGCTTACGTTGGACCGCGCACGCGCGAAACGCCTCCAGGAGGCGGGGCTCGACCACGTGCAGATCAGCTTCCAGGACAGCGATCCCACCAACTCGGACCGGATCGCCGGCACCCGCAGCTGGGACCGAAAGGTGGAGGCCGCGAGGCTCGTCCGGGAGCTGGACTTTCCGCTGACGATCAACGTCGTGCTGCACCGGCAGAACCTGGACAACATCGCGGAGATCCTGGGCCTGGCGGAGTCGCTGGACGCGGATCGGCTAGAGCTGGCCAACACGCAGTACTACGGCTGGGCGCTGGAGAACCGGGCCGCCCTCCTTCCAAGCAGAGAACAGCTGGAGCGGGCGGAGCGTCTCGTGGCGGAGTTCCGCGCTCGCCTCGGGGCGAGGATGGAGATCCTCTACGTGATCCCGGACTACTTCGACAATCAGCCGAAGCCGTGCTCGGGCGGGTGGGCTCGCCAGACGATCGTGATCTCACCGCATGGCTCGGTGATGCCCTGCCACGCGGCCTCGGTGATCCCGGGGCTCGAGTTCGACAACGTGCGCGACCGCAGCCTGGAATGGATCTGGGTTCATTCTAGTGCCTTCAACAAGTTCAGGGGCTCGGACTGGATGCCGGAGCCGTGCCGGAGCTGCCCGCAGAAGGAGATCGACTTCGGAGGCTGCCGCTGCCAGGCGATGCTGCTGACTGGAGATCCGGCGGCGACCGACCCGACCTGCATGTACTCACCGCACCACCATCTGGTCGTCGACGCGCGCGAGCGCGCCCAGCGGAGCGAGGCTCCCGTAAAACTGGTTCCGCTCGTGTACCGCTCCATGAAGGGCTCGCCCGCCTCCAAGTGAGCGCCGGGGCGGAGGGCCACGCCCGCTGGGCCATCGAGGGTCCCAAAAGCGCGGGTAACGCGACCATATCGCCCGGTGTTCTCGGTGCGGAGTGCGCGGCGTGGACCAGCCTGGCAGTGCCCGGGGTCTTCGCCGGGATTGCTCTTGCAATGGCCGCAGCACTGTTGGGCCGAGAGGAGCACCTCACGCGAATCCTGCTGAGCGGTATTCCTGGCGGCAGCTCCGCCGGCGGCGGAGCCTGATCGGAAGAGATGATGGAACGAACGTCAGTGGGAGGCGAGCAGCGATCGGATCGGCGCCACGGGGCGCGCATCTACATTTCCGCCGACATGGAAGGGGTCGCGGGAGTTGTGACGGGCGAGCAGCTGGGTCCCAGTGGTTTCGAGTACCAGCGCTTCCGTGACTTCATGACCGAAGAGGTGCTGGCGGCGATCGAGGGGCTTAAGGAGGCGGGCGCAACGGAGTTCGTGGTGAGCGATTCGCACGGGAATGGGCAGAACCTGCTCATCGAGCGTCTGCCGCCGGAGGCGAGGCTCGTGCGGTCCTGGCCACGGCCCCTGATGATGATGGAGGGAATCGACGAGACCTTCGACGCCGTGGTCTTCCTCGGCTACCACACCGGGAGCACTAATCCTTCTGGCGTGCGGGCGCATACGATGTCGAGTGCTCGCCTGACGGGAGTCAGGATCAACGGGGTCGAGGTCTCGGAGGCCGCCATCAGCGCCGCGATCGCAGGCCACTTCGGAGTCCCGGTGGTGATGGTAACCGGCGACAATGCAACGGTCGAGGAGACCCGGGGCTTGCTGGGCGACATCAAAGGGGTGGCTGTGAAGGAGGCGATCGGTTTCCACTCCGCCATCTCTGTGACACCACTCGCCGCGAGGGACCTCATTCGTGAAGGGGCGCGGGCTGCGTTGGGCCGGGTCTCGGAGTTTCAACCGTACTGCGCTACCACGCCGGTCCAGCTGGAAATCGCCTTCAAGCACTACCGCCCGGCCGAAGTCCTCGCGCTTCTGCCGGATGTCGAAAGGGTCTCCGCGCGGACGATCCGCACCACGTGGAGCGATATCCTGGGGGCCTCGAAATTCCTCCAGTTCGTCCTCTCGTACGAACCAGGGCTTGAGCCCTGACCTCCTCCGTATTATTCCTGAAACCGTCTGTCTCGGGGGGATCGGCGCTACTTGATCCGGACCGGGATCCCGCTCTCCAGCAGTTCCACTTCCTCGGCTGTCGCGGCGTGCAGCAGGTTGGCGCGTCCAAGCGCGTCGCGGTACCTGCGGCCGTGCGCGGTGGGCGGATGGACCGCGTGCGCCACGTCGTTCGTCAGCACCAGGGTCGTCCGCCCGCGGGCGATGCCCGCGGCGGGCTACCGCGCGGCCTCTTGGTGCACCGCCGCCG
>JAHWJV010000077.1 GCA_019348265.1 Gemmatimonadota bacterium | reverse complement strand
CCGCGGTCGAGCGTTGAGGAGGTGCTCAGGCACGCTGCGCCAACCACTCCGGAAGCTCCGAGACAGCCGCCACCCGGTCGCAGTCCAGTTCGTTCCACCGGTTGAGCGGGTCGATGAGCAATGCCCGTAGACCGGCATTTCGCGCCCCCACCACGTCGATTTCATAGATGTCGCCCACGTACATCACTTCGTCGGGACGGAGTCCCAGGCGCTGGCAGGCCATCTGGAAGATCTTCGGATCGGGCTTCTCCACGCCGACCAGCTGCGAATCAATGACGAACTCGAATTGCGACAGGAGCCCAACGGAGTCGAGGAGACTCTCAATGCGACCGTCCGAGTTCGATATTACGCCCAGTCGGTATCCACGACTGCGCAGCTCGTCCAGGGCTTCCACCGTGCGCTCCCGCACTCTGCACCAGAGGTTTCGCTCCGCGTGCCGCCCCTCCAGCCGGTCGATGATCTCCGACATCGACTCCTCGATCGTCCCGATCACGCGTAAAATCTCCTGGAAGTAGAAGCGCCACCGGGAGGCGTCGGTACCGCCGTCCCCATTGCGGATCATCTCGTCCAGCTTCCGCTTCGCCTCGTATTCCGCCGCGAGCAGAGCTTCCGGACTCGCCTCCATCCCGTGCTCGCGGAGCAGGTCCGCGATGAGCTCGTGATCCAGCCAGACGAGGGTGTTTCCTGCATCGAAGATGATGGCTTTCATTCCTGGTCCTGTTCGGATCGGGTCGCTGAGGCACGCATACGCTTAGAACATATGTACCGTAACGGGTACGGTCGAGCGAGTCGCACGCCGACGCTCCAGACGCCCGTGGTCAGTGAGGTGGGCGCCGGCAGAGAGCCCGTCGCACGACGGCGGGGCATTTACCTGGTGGCGGCGCCCTGCTTACCGGGTTCGGGTCGCCTGGTGGACGCGCAGTGGGCCGTGCTGGAGGGCGGCAGGAAACTTGCCGCTCGGCGTCAGGTCCAACCTCTCTCTCCCTCGCCGTGGAGGTACGTGTGCGATCGGTACGAACCTGGCCAGCCGTTGTCACGCTGATCGCCGGTTCTCCAACTCGCCGCTGGAGCTGCCACGGAGTCGCCGGACGCATGGTCGGGGAACCGTCAGGAGCTGAACCAGAATGAGCCAGTACGTCGTCGCGAGGCTCGAGGAGCACAACGCATCAGAGATGTGGGGCCCCTTCCCGTCCGCGGAGGCGGCTACCGATTGGCTGGCCCGCTACGATGGCCGTTTCGTCGACTTCATCTGGGAGCAGAAGGGCGACGACTTGTTCGCCGTGGTCGCGGACGGAGACATCGGATTGGCGTACTATCAGGTCCGGCCGCTGGATGCACCTGTGGAGTGACCCGCGATCCCGCACGGATGCGCATCGTAGCGCGAGATCGGACATTCGGGAACGGCATCCGCTCATGAGCTGCGGGATAGGTGACTGCCGCGGGCCGGTCCAGAGCAGTGGCGGGCGTCCGACCCGCGGCTGAACCGATCGCCCGGTGTTTGATCCAGACCTACGGAGTGCTGATGTCAGCGGTTGGACGCAGGATCCTGGTGGTGGAGGACGACGAGGAAACGCTGAATATCCTCTCGCGAACCCTGGCCGCCGGCGGGCACGATGTGTTCTGGGCGCGGAACGCTCCTGACGCGCTCAAGCTACTCGCGCGCCGAGACCCGCCGATCGCGCTGATCATCACCGATGTGGTACTCCCTGGCACCTCCGGACCCGAGCTGGTAGAGCAAATCCGCGAGTTCCACCCGGATGTCGCGGCGATCTACGTCTCAGCCTATGACACCGACACGGTAAGATCCCACGGAGTCGATCCCAACACGATGGCGTTCCTCCCGAAGCCGACCGAGCCACGAGACCTCCTCCGCTTCGTGGAGGCGGCGCTGGGCCAAGGCTAGCCGCCCGGGGCGGACACGGGCCACGCACCGCAGGCCAGCGGCAGTCAAAAGGAGACAACCTCGAGGCACCTTCCGCATCGCGCGGAGGGGCCCTCTGGCTCGCCGCCAGCCCCGGCCGCGCCGTCACATTCACCTGCGGCCCGATTACGGGTACATTCATAATGGGCTGAGTGCTGTTCCGCCGCGGCGCGAGATCGGCTTTCGGTACGGCGCTGGTATGCGAGTACGCCAGAGTATCCGGGGAGCGGGGTAGGGAGAGCCGGGCGAGCAATGCAGAAGCGAACAAGCGAGGGAGATATGGCCTACCGGGAGCTGGTCGATGAGCAGGGTGACACATGGACGATCTGGGACACCTACCCCGGAGCCGCGCAACACGTCGCGCTTGCCAGTTTACAGGATGGTTGGTTGACGTTCAGGTGCGGGGACCGGCTCCGGCGGCTGGTGCCCGCCCCGACTGGGTGGGTCGAGCAGTCCGACGCGCGCCTCCGCGAACTGCTGGAAGCGGCGAGCCCGGAGAGGTTGTCGCCCGAGATAGAGGATGCGGAGGAGCCGCTTCCGCCTGACCCCGGCTGAACTCGTCGAGGCTCGGCCGCTCCGCTGTTCAGAGCAGCGATCGAGCAATGAGCGGGTGCTCTACCGCGAGGCTCAGCTTCATCCGCGAGTCGCACCGGCGGCGGCCGGGCCTGGCGTGGCGGGCACTTTCGACCGGGGGCCACTCCGCACGGGTGGGACCCAGCACCCAGCCTCGAGGTGGGGCGGCGATTGTGCTCCCGGTAGGCTCCGCGTCAGACTTCGGTCGTAACCGATACCGGGAGGTGTGTGATGAGAGTCCGAATCTTTATGGCGGCGCGCTGGCTGCTCCTCGCGGCCGTAGCGCTTCCCGGGCCCGGCTGCCGCAGTGCATCCACCACGGCCGCGGCCGCCGCGGGGGCCGCCGGCACCGCCGCGGCGATCATGCTGAACAACCAGAATGCCGAGGCGGACATCGTCGGCTCCGTTGCCGATGTCGACCGGCGCACGCGGGTGGTGCTCGGCGGGATGGGGCTGCAGGTGGTCGACGCGGCCACCGAGGACAGCGGGGCGGAGCGCGAATACGAGGCGCGCGGACGGGACCGGGTGGTGCACGTGAAGCTCGTCAGGCGCGCGGCCAACAGCACTAGGGTTGCCGTTTCCTCGCGTCTCGGGACAACGGTCGATTACGACGTCACCCACGCGCGCATGGTCGTCCAGCGAATCCAGCAGCAGCGCTGAGCAGCTCCACGGCTCGCGTTTGGGAAAAAAAGGGCTCCGGCATCTTTCCGGAGCCCTCTTCCGCTTCCCGGTGGGTGACGCTACAGGACGTCTTCCCGGATTTCTCGAATCAGCGATTCTCTGATCTTGCGTAGCTCGCCGGTAAGCCATCGGTTCTCGCGGGAGCTCTCGCACAGCGCGGCTGCTCGCTCGCGTGCGATCGCCGCCCGTGAGAGGAACACCTCGCGGGCGATATCCTCCTGGTCCGAGCGGCGCGCCGACGCGGGCGAAGCGCGGCGTCGAGGGTGCGATTCCTCCAGCACCGGAGGAGTCATTGATCGGCGAGGCATGGACCGTCTCCTCAGGTGGTGATAGTGCCTGGCAGGCCGAGACGCGACTGTATCGTCGCCATCACCAGCGTCGGGGCCGCGGGCTTCGCCAGGTATCCGTCACAGCCGACCTCGACCGCGCGAGCCCGATCGGTTTCCAGCGCGTGGGCGGTCAGCGCAATCACCGGAATTCGGCGCGTTCGCTCGTCAGCCTTCAAGATCCGCGTCGCCTCCCATCCGTCCAGGACGGGAATTGAGATGTCCATCAGGATCAGGTCGGGCTGGTTTTCCCGGGCACGGGTCAGCGCGTCGGGACCGGTCGCTGCTTCGAGAACCTCGTACCCCCCGTGCTCCAGGATGAGCCGGTAGACCGTTCGACTATCTTCGTTGTCGTCCACGAGGAGAATGCGGGCGGCCATCTGCCCCGCCTCATTGCTCGCGCCGCTGCCGTCGACCGACTCGCCGCCCGCCGGGTCGCCGCCGCCGACACCGTCCATCCTCCGCAGCGTCATCAAGCCGCCACCGCAGCCAGAGATCGGATACGTGAAGCGACCTCCTCGGCCGGGTGCGGCTTCATCCGGACGCACGCGACCCACGAGCAGGCGGGCGGCGAGTCGGCCGGCTCGATCCCTCCCGGGCTCGGCATCGACACGTTCATCGATACGGCGTGCGGACGGTGCTGGTGAACGTGGAGGATCGCCTCGCCAGCGCGGCCCGCTTTCAGTACCACATAGCCGCAGCCGTTCAGAAACTCGGCGTACACATCACTGGTGGGCGTGTGATCGTCCACTGCCAGGATCTTCTTGCCGTCCATGGGTATCCGACCTGAAAGGAGGGTCCGGCCGATCGTGCTCACCGGGCGACGAGCTTCCGCCGGACTGCATGTATCCGCGCCGGCGCGCGGCTGCGCAACGCTTTAGATCTCAACGTGTTGAGAATAGCTAGCCGAGCAGTTGCCTGCTATCGGGAGATGAGGCCATTCGTGTCGGGGGATTTACCCACACGCTGACGGCGAGGCGTAGGTGAGGGGGCGCGAAAGGAGTCCGCGGCGGGTAGCGATTGGGACCTCCCATGCTCTGGCGAAGCTTTGCGCGGGGTCCGACCCGATCCGGATGAGTCGACGTTTATTCCCTGTCGGATTGGCTGAGCCGCGCGTCGGTGCGCCCTTCGAGGTCCGCCTCCAGAGCGGCCCTTCGAGCACGCTCCTCCTTCAGCTCCGGCTCGAGGATCTCCGTGATGTAGCGGCGGGCGCCCCGCGCCTGCTCGCGCGCGAACTCGGCGGCTTCTTCGATCTGCGCGCGTGCGGATTCCGCCTTCTGGAGGAGCCCCTGTGCGACCTCACGCGCGGCGTGCGCCGCGTTCGCCATCGTAAGCGGTTGGGTCGGGGATGCGGACGTAGAGGGTCGTGCCTTCCCCTGGCGCAGATTCGAAGTTCCACCGCCCGCCCAAGACTGAGACCCGCTCCTGCATCCCCCGGAGTCCGAGACGCCCCACCTTCTCGGGCGAGGTCAGCACCTGGGTGGGCTCGAATCCCTGACCGTCGTCCTCGACGATCACCCCGAGCACGCCGCCCCGACGCTCCAGGATCACGCTCGCCCGCGTCGCGCCGGCGTGCTTCGCGACGTTGGTGAGTCCCTCCTGCACGACCCCGAAGACGGTGATCTCCATCGCGTCGGGCAATCGCTCGACGTCGAGCCCAGTGCTGTGGAAATCCGCCTCGATCCCGGACCGGATCGACCAATCCTGTACGTGTTCTTCCAGAGCGTGCTTCAGGCCGAGCTTGTCGAGGGCTGGGGCGCGGAGCTCCAGCGCGAGCTGCTGGACCTCGCGAGGGATCCGGTCGGCCAGAGCCTCGAGGTCGTCGATGCTCGAGGTGCGCTGCGCCGTTGTGCCGCCGCGGGAGAGCGCCCGAAGGCCGAGCAGCAGAGCGGTGACCAGCTGACCCATCTGGTCGTGCAGCTCGCGCGAGATCCGCAGCCTCTCGTGCTCCTCGGCGGAGGCGAGCCGCCGCAGCAGCTCGTTCCGCTCCTCCTCCAGGGCACCTACCGTGAGCCCGCCCATGAGCAGAGGCACGCGATTGAGCCGCCCGAAGACCCGGCCGACGCTGCCGGCCTGCGGGTCTCCCGGAAAATCGTCCACCCAGCGGAGCGCCGCACTATCCAGGATCTGCGCCAGCTCGTCGAACTCGCGGAGGATTTCCTGAACCGTGTAGCCCTGCGTGCGGCGAAGCAGAGCGATGTTGTTCATCTCGTCCGTTACGAGCTGCTCGGAAGTGAGCTTTTCAGTGTCGGGCGTGAGCAGGAACGCCGCCGCCTTCCGCAGGACGACCGGGATGTCGTCGAGTACGTCCTGGTGGGGAAGGACGCGGGTCGGGGGAACTCCGAGCTGTGTGGTGAGCCTGCCAACCCACTCGGCCGTGATCTGCTCAGCCTCAGCGGTGAGGCGATCGGAACTGTACTGCTCGAATGTCATCGACGTGCGGTCCATTAGGTCCCTCTAAGAGAGCAGCCAGACGACCTGCGCCGTCTCGGCAAGATCAGGGAACCAGGACGAGAGGACGGATCCTCGCGGCGGGAGCTCGGTGGTTTCGAGAAGAATCGGTGGATTCGAGAAGAAGGAGAGGAGGCGTAAGTCGTTATAGACGATTAATCTAACGCGGACCGAACGATTCTCACGGGGTCTTCTCCGAACCTGTCCGGAGTTGGCGGCTGCGCTCGATGGTGCCACGGGCTCGTGCTCGGAGCTCCGTGTGTCTCGCACGGTCGTTCTCGCCACCTCCGCCGCAATCCGCGCCGGGTGGAACGACGCATCTCCCCTGACGGCTTTTCTTTCCGCCCGCTTCGGCGTACTATCCCGCCGTTCCGTTCAGCCAGCCCGAGAACAGCCTTTACCACGACTCCGCCCTTTCGAGCTTGCTGTACCTGATGCGATGCCTGTTCGCCCTCACGTTTCTGTTCGGGTGCCTGCTCGGGTTCTCGGGTCCGGCGCCGGCCCAGGTCGCGCCTACGGACGCCGCCGCCGCCCCGGAGAAGCTCCGCGTCTTCCTCGACTGTCCTTTTCGCTGCGACGTCGACTACCTGCGTACGGAGATCACCTTCGTGGACTACGTGCGCAACCGAGAAGACGCGGACGTGCACATCCTGGTGACCACCCGGGGAACGGGCGCGGGGGGTACCGAGTTCGCGATGCGGTTCGTGGGTCGGCGGGCCTTCATCGGTGTGGACGAGGACCTCGTCTATGCCACAGTCCCCGGTGAGTCACAGGACCTGGTGCGGCAGGGGATGGGCAGGGTCCTTTCCGGGGGCCTGGTGCGCTATGCGCTGCGTACGCCTCTCGCGCAGCGGATGAGGCTTTCCTTCGAGGCGCCTCCCGCCACCCGCGGAGTGTCATCCGCCGCCCGGCGCGACCCCTGGAATGCCTGGGTGTTCCGCACCAGCGTGGGCGCTTCGCTGAATGGAGAAGCCTCCTACAAGAGCCACAACCTGAACGCCTCGGCGTCCGCCTCGCGCACCACCGCCGCGTGGAAGAGCTCCCTGTCCGTGAACGGCCGCACATCTCGGAGCGACACGCGGGTCGGGGAGCGCTGGGTGACCAACGAGCAGAACGACTACGGCACGGGAATGCTGGTGGTGCGGAGCATCAACGAGCACTGGTCAATCGGGGGGCGCACCGGTGCGAACCACTCCACCTTCCAGAACCGGGATCTCTCGCTGCGGCTCGCCCCGGCGATCGAGTACAACGTCTTCCCGTACTCCGAGTCGACGCGTCGCCAGCTCGTCGTCCAGTACACCGCCGGCGCCAGCCGCATTCAGTACCTGAAGGAGACCATCTTCGACAAGATGGAAGAGACGCTGGCTGACCAGACGCTGTCCGTCGCGCTGGACACTCGGCAGCGGTGGGGCTCGGCGCGCGCGGAGGTGGCCGGCGCGCACTACTTCCATGACCTCAGCAAGTACCGGCTGGAGGCGAACGGCGGGATAGACGTGAGGCTCATCCGTGGACTGGCGGTGAACCTCAACGCCTCCACCGAGCGCATCCACAACCAGCTCTACCTGGTGAAGGGGACGCTCACCCCGGAACAGATCCTCCTGCGGCAGCGGCAGATCGCTACCGCGTTCCGCTACAACGGCTCGCTGGGCCTGAGCTACAGCTTCGGTTCCATCTTCAACTCGGTCGTGAACCCCCGCTTCAACTGACCCGTCGGCGGTACTGGACTGCGGCGGGAAGGGCTGTTAAATTCGTCCGCTCAGTGGGCCGGGAAGCGAAGTGCAGCCACTTGCCGCCCCGTTCGTCTAGTGGCCTAGGACAACGCCCTCTCACGGCGTAAACAGGGGTTCGATTCCCCTACGGGGTATACAACTGGGAGGTACTGGGTCAGGGCCCCGCAGGCAGCAGCCCACCTTCTGGCGCGGGCGCGGATACCCTCCGGCCCGCGATACTGGTCGATTAGCTCAGTTGGTTAGAGCGCACGGTTCACATCCGTGAGGTCGTAGGTTCGAGTCCTACATCGACCATACTACGCGTAGAAGAGCCCGTGGCCCTGAGCCGCGGGCTCTTCTACGCGTTGCGACCTCCCTTCCGACCGCAGCAGAAGCACGGCCGTGCGCCATCCGTTTCTTTCCGCGTCGGCGCGTGTGACCGCCGGCCTGGCCTCTTCGTCCTTAACCGTAGATGCCCTGAACCGGCGACTCCTCTTACGGTCTGCATGCATGAACCCCATCCGACGCGTCCTCGACCACGCCGCTGACATCCCGGTCTTCCAGGAAGGCCCCACGCTAGCTCAGGCCCGCCGCGGCGCCGAGCGGACCATCACCAGAGCCGTGATCTTCGGGATGGAGGTTCAGGACGCCGATCTCGGGATCATCGAGCACAGCGCGCTGGTCGCGAAGACCGCGGAATGGCTCGGCGAGCGGCTGGCGATCTCGGAGGCGGATTCGTACGTGTTGAAGACGGCCGCCGAGCTTCACGAAGTGGGGATGTTCAGCGTAGCGCCGGAGCTACTTCTGCGAAACGCGCGGCTGTCGCTGGACGAGCTGGAGATGGTTCGCCGGCAGGCGACCCTCAGCGCGCGGCTCGCGTCGGTGATGCACGGCCCGCGGGTCGGGCGCCTGATCGAGCATCAATACGACGACTACGAGCAGCGGACGTTCGCGGCGCACGATCCCGACGAGTTGCTCGCGGGGATCCTCCGCGTGGCGGATGTAATCGCGGCAGTACGACGCCCTCGGCCCTATCAGGCGGCACTCTCGCTGCACGAGCAGAGTCGCCTGCTCGAGAGCGGATCCGGGAGCCGATTCCACCCCCTAGCCGTACGCTGCGCGCTGAGTATCGCCTGAGCCCTGACCCGCGAGCCTTGGAGCCCGCTCGCGTGCAGCGGCAGTACGGCACGACCCCCACCGGTTGAGTATGCCCCAGCGGTTCCGGCCGCTGGGGCTTTTCTTCATTAGCAGCCGTCCCGGCGGAAAAGGCACACATTCGCTGGCGAGAGCCCGGAGCACACGTGGGGCCCGGAGCAGCGTCGGACCGAGCGCTGGGTCGCCAGCTACGGCCGGAGCGGCGCGCAGTCGCGGGGGCTCGGCTCGCCTGCGAGGCTCCGGCGCCCGCGCGGTATCAGAATTGAAGCGCGCCCGAAACTGATACGGGTTCGACTCCGCCGGCTTGGAAGTCGCTGAGAGCCAGGTGTCGGGCTAAACCGACCACGCCGTGCAAGAACTGGAGCGCAGAGATGAGCGTACGAGCAGGGCTTCCGACGCTGGCGGTCTCGATCCTGTGTCTCGCGACCGCGGGCTGCATGCCGCAGCCCACGATGCCGCAGGGCGTTTTCCCACGCGAATTCCCCACCGTACCATCCCCCGATCCCGCCGCGGCCCAGGTGCCGCCCGGCTACCGAGTCGAGGTCGTCCTGCGCGACCTGATCTACCCCACGAGCGTGGAGTTCGACGACGCGGGGAACCTCTACGTCGCCGAGGGCGGCTACGCTTACGGCGACCTCGTCGCCCCCCCGCGCATCCTGCGGGTCTCACCGGCCGGGGAGCTCGCCTACGTGGCGGACCAGAGGTCGGGCCTGCTCGGCCCCGTCACTGACATCATGTGGTCCCGGGGGCGGCTTTACGTTTCGCACTTCGGGAAGATCTCCGTCCTGGAGCCGAATGGCTCCCTTCGGCACCTGGTGACAGACCTGCCCGCGTCCACCGGCCACTTCAACAACCAGATGTCGGTCGGCCCGGACGGGATGATCTATTTCGGGATGGGGACGGTGACGAATTCCGGGGTTGTCGACCTGAGCGAGGCGTTTCCCTTTCTGACGGTGGAGCTCTACCCGAACCTGCACGACGTTCCGGCGCGCGACGTCCGGCTCCGCGGCGAGAGCTTCCTGACTCCGCAGCCCAACAACGTCCTCGCGCGGCAGGGGCGCCTGGTCACGCTATGGAGCAACCTCTGGTATGCGGTCGCGAGCGTGTTCGACCACGACCGCGACCGCTCGTTGCTCGTGCGAACCGGTGCCTTCCAGCCGTTCGGCGTCAGTAGCAACCGCGTCGTGCGCGGGCAGGTGAAGGCCAACGGGACGATCCTGCGGATGAACCCGGACGGGTCCGGCCTGGAGGTCTACGCCTGGGGGCTCCGCAACCCGTTCGGCGTCCGCTGGGGGCCCGACGGTAGACTCTACGCCTCCGACAACGCGTACGACGAGCGGGGCAGCCGCCCGATCGCCAACGCCCTCGACAACGTCTGGGTGATACGCCAGAACGCCTGGTACGGCTGGCCAGACTTCTCGGCCGGGCTGGAGCCGCTCACTGACGACCGGTTCGAGGTGCCCGACCCGCAGCAGGTGCCGGTGTACGTCGGCGACGAGCTGCAGGGCCTGAATCTCGGCTTCGTGATCGACCACGAGGCGAGCGGCCTCGAGGTTGCGGACGCCTCGCTGGTCGTCGGCCGGCACGAGGTCCCCGGGACGGTCGAGGGCGGCGTCGCCGCTGCCGACGCGCTCGCCGACGCGGGGTGCGACCTGCTGCTGGTCGGCGCGGCGGGGGACCGCGCCCTCGAGGGAGTGGGGGATCACGCGTCCAGCGTACGACGGGATGCCCAATGCGACAACGAGGCGGGGGAACGGGGGACGTCGCCGAGGCGACATACTGGGCGGACGGAGCCGCCAAGCCGGCGCGCTCGGATGGCGTGGGGCGGGATCCACATGACGGCGATCACGAGGACGATGGCGCCTGTCGCACCCGAGGCAGTGCGCGCCGTG